>NZ_JBALWD010000006.1:0-165151 GCF_036960985.1 Sneathiella sp.
CTCCGTGAAACGCCGCTGCCTCCGGTCCCGAAGGGTCACCATCGAAACGGCCAAGTTGTTGTGCAACATCGAAAAAACCCGGCGCCGGTAGTCCGCTCCGCGCTCGGCTGATCACGAACGCGGCAATAAAGGGGCGCTTGTTCGCCGCATCCTCTTTCATTAAGTGCTCAAGCGCTTCCGTGATCTGATGAATCGTATTCGGCGGCGCGACCTCCAGGGCGTCGGCGAGCGCCTTATAGGTAGTCGGTTCCGCCCGCCCGGCGATTCGTTGAAGATACGTCCGGACACGCTGGACTAACGCGGGGTTTGTCGTCAGCGAACCATCTACCGGCAAGACCGTCATGGTTCATCCCTCGCCTGAGTTCGCCGTGGCGGAGGCCTTTGGCTTCTCCTTCTTTGGTTTTTTAGCTTCCTTATTACTTTTGGCCATTGTCTTTCCTTTTACAAAAATAGCCCGATCTCCACCGTACCCGACTCTATTCACAAAACCCACTACTTCCGCTTTGGGTCAATTGCAGACAACAGGCAAAAACAATCGGGACGTCCCCTCTACCTTTCCAAGCCGACATAATTTGGATCTCCGGTTCCGCGGAAATGACGCCCGTCTACAACGTCACTTAATCCATCGATCTAATTTCAAGGAATGCTGTCTGAAATTTTTTGCTTAGAAATCACTGCGCTTAAGTTAAGTTAATGTAACAGTGCTCTAAAATTCAAACCCGTAATAGGCATATAAGCCAAGTGTTTCTCTTCGAACGCTTTCTTCTTCTGCAACTCCCCAACCCGCCATTATTTCAATCCCAATATCAAACGCATAACCAACAGAAAAGGCGGCGATGTAATCGTCATTGTCCACACCGCTAATTTCTGTGTCACGGCGTTGGTAAGTAGCGGACCCAAACCATTGGTCATAATTCAGGCCGAGCCCGATAGTCGCATATTTTGCGGTATTCCCATCAATGGCATCAGCATTATCGAAATAAGCAATCTCTGCCAGTGGCAGCAGAAGGAAATTTTCACTTATCGGCAATTCATACTGAACGCCAACAACATATCCAAGCTGGGTTTTATCGCCATCAATTCCATTATTCAGCGCCGAGAATCCTGCGTGATAGCTGAAACCTTCAACGGCATTGAACTGACCATCCAGGGCAAGTGCAAAGTTAGACAAATCCTCTGTATTGGTAGCCCCTCCGTCCGATTGCAACAAAGGCCCACGGCTTGTACCAAAGGAATCGCTTAAAAAACTAGTATCCAAGCTAAAGATACTAGCGGAGACGGTATGCTCACCCGCCGCATCAAAATTAACACTTCCGCCAAATCCAAGCATCTCCGCAAGTTCATAGTCTTCATTGATATCAGTTCCGAAAAGGCCAGGAGTTGCATACCAGGCAATACCAAAATTTGGTGTAAACTTACCGCCGTAAACAGAAAACTGATCCGTTTCGTAATTGGCTGTCAATACACCCACATAATATCCCTGATCTTCAAATGCCCGATTCTCTTCTGCAGCCTCCACCGGTTCTGCTGTTCCTTCAAAATTGAAAGAAAATTCCTTAGTGAATTCCAGTGTGGCACCTAGCGTGATCGTAGGATATAGGTCGTTGAGTTCTTGACTTTCATCTTCGGATTTATACACCCAGTCATCCTCCAATTCTATATCCAGAAACCCGGAGAATTTGGGGTATGACATCTCGTCAGCCAAGGCAGTAGTCCCGATCATCAAAAAAGGAACACAGAGCAAAGGAATTTTCTTCATCAATCTGTCTTTCGAATGTTATTTTACAACGACGTGTAGAATTCGGCTTCTAAGCGCCTCCGACAGTCTGGCTTAATCCAGTGTTGCATTTTGGAGGCTCCTCCAATTTTGAATTGTAATGTTATAACATAACATTTAACGATAGCAATGTTATAACATTACATTTTTAAGAAACTACCATTAATGAATTTGCCGCTAAGAACTATTTCTGGCGTTGTCACGTTAAATTTGTGGTGAGGAAATCACTGGTTTCTTAATCTCGGTCGATGAATAATTGTTTTTTAGCGGCGTCGTTTCTCTCCTCACATCAATCAACATAAAATTTGACTTTATGCCCGGTTTACGCAGAGCTATCGGGACGTTTTCTCTATTTTCCCAAGCCGACATCATGTGAACTTCCGGTTCCACGGAAATGGCTCCTTATTATAAAGTCGGCTTTCTGGTGATTTTCGTGACCCTGTTATGGAGAGCGCCCGTGCAGGAGGGGTTATGAGGTGGCGGTTAGCTATTGCGCCTTACCTCTAATAGCCGACGTTCATTCCCTAAATATGAGGATGTGCTTGTTTCTGCTTTGTGCCAAAAAGGGACGTTGAAAATACATTTCTTTCTTGCCATCCCCAAAGCGTACTATATAACATACGCTAATATGAAATTTAGTGTGAGGATTGTTGGATGTCCAGTCGAAACCGCCGTATCCGGCCACTCTCTGCAAATCACCTACTCGTCCATGAGGCACTCGAAAAGGCTGGGGGGCCGGTTTCTGCATATGATCTTTTGGGAGAACTCAGAGGCAAAGGCGTGACGGCACCGCCAACGGTGTATCGGGCACTCAAACGGTTGACGAAAGACGGACGAGTGCACAGGATTGAATCCCTTAACGCCTATGTCGTGTGTGCGGTAGATCATGCCCACCACAATAATGCCGGCTTTGCAATTTGCGATGATTGTGGTTCGGTGACCGAGTTTCCTAGCGAGGAGATCCAGGCACCAGTCGAAGAATGGGCGAAAGAAACAGCCTTTCAGCTTGCTGCCGTGTCACTTGAACTTCATGGTCGGTGTGACTCATGCGTTTTCGCTCATGCCGAGAGGCTGAGCTGACTGTGCAGTGCGTTATCCAAACACTCCTTTGAAAGAGCACTACAACGAGACATCTCCCCTATCTCATAGAAATCAAAGCCGGATTTAAAAAGGAATTCTTTATGCAAAAACGCATTATGGCCAGTATCTTAATTGGACTTTTCACTGGTACCGGAGCTACAAGCCATGCGGCTGAGACAATGCCCAGGCAAATGGATGCGCACGAGCACGGTCATGGTGAACTTATGATGGTGCATGAAGGCAACAACGTCATGATCGAACTGAAATTACCCGGCGTCGATGTCGTAGGCTTTGAACATACCCCTGAAACGGAAGAACAAAAAAATGCTGTTTCAGAGGCCATTGCCAAACTGAGGAATGCACCAGAGATATTCACCCTGAAGGAAAAGGCCCAATGTCGGTTTGTAAAAGTGCAGGCATCGTCACCCTTGGCCAGGGATGACGGCGATCATGACCATGATGGCAAACACGATGAAAAGCATGATGATGCGTCTCATGAACAACATGAAGACGAGGGGCATGCTGAATTCAGGGCAGAATATCACATCCATTGTGAAGCGCCCGAGCATTTCAGGAGCCTCGATGTTGGACTTTTTCGCGCCTTTCCATCGCTTGAGGAAATCGACTATCAAATATTGGTGCCCGAAGGCCAGTACAGTGGTGAGCTGGAGGCGGACAAGACGCTTCTCCGCTTTTGAACGGAGTCAATGATGGAACCCAATGGCAAAACCGAAAATAGCCCCCCCATCGTTGCGCTGAAGGAAATGAGATTTCAGTGGCAAGGCTCGACAACTGAGACACTAAACATCGAAAGCCTCTCAGTTGCCATGGGAGAACGTGTATTTGTCAAGGGCAACTCTGGTAGCGGCAAAACCACGTTGCTGAATATTATTGCGGGTGTCATCGTGCCAACTAAAGGCGACGTTAAAGTGCTTGGCGAGCAACTAAATTTATTGCCGTCCTGGAAACGTGATGCCTTCCGTTCCCAGCATGTCGGCATCATTTTTCAGATATTTAATCTCATACCGTATTTGTCCCTAATCGACAATGTGACACTGCCCTGCAGTTTCTCAGCAGAAAGAAAAACCAAAGCCATCGAAAGATCAGGGTCACTGGAAAATGAGGCCCGTCGCCTGCTGGAACATCTGGATCTGGATTTAGAAAATCTAGCTGGCAAGCCTGTCAGTCGTCTCAGTGTTGGACAGCAGCAACGTGTGGCCGTTGCCCGTGCGCTCATGGGCGGACCGGAGTTAGTAATTGCGGATGAACCAACGTCGGCGTTGGATGCCGACACGCGCGAGGCATTTCTGGAATTGTTGTTTCAGGAAGTTGAAGACAATGAGGCGACATTGATTTTCGTCAGTCATGATGCCAGCCTTGAGCGGTATTTCGATCGAGGTCTTCATCTTAACGATATCAATCAGGCGACAGGAGAGTTGGTGTGATCATCCTCCGACTGGTGCTGAAAAGTTTGTGGAATCGGCGGGGCGTTGCCGCCCTGACTGTGTTCGCCATTACCATCAGCGTAACCTTGTTCCTAAGTGTAGATAAAATCAGGACTGGCGCACGGGATGGCTTTGCCAACACAATTTCCGGGACAGATGTGATCGTGGGTGCGCGCACCGGTCCGGTCCAATTGCTTCTATATGCTGTCTTTCGCATTGGCAATGCGACCAACAACATATCCTGGGAAAGCTATTTAGATATAGAGAAACGCCGCGAAACCGATTGGGTAGTGCCGCTCTCGCTAGGTGACTCCCACAAAGGGTTTCGGGTTTTAGGAACAACTCAGGCATATTTCGAGAAATTTCGTTATGCTCGCAAACGGTCATTATCCTTTCAGGACGGGCGGCCTTTCAGCCATGTTCTTGATGTTGTACTCGGAGCAGAGGTAGCACAGGAACTGGGCTATGATGTGGGCGACAAGATTGTCATTTCCCATGGATTAGACAAAGCGGGCTTCACAAAACATGACAATCTACCGTTTTCCATCGTCGGCGTACTGGCTGCGACGGGAACACCGGTAGATCAAACGGTACATATCAGCCTGCAGAGTATCGAAGCAATCCATATCGGTTGGGGAAGCGGAAACGGCACCCGTAACAAAGCGATTGGCCCGCAAGATATTGAGAATATGGAATTGCAACCCAAGGCGGTCACAGCCGTCCTCGTCGGTCTTAAATCAAAAATGCAAGTATTTCGATTTCAACGGGCCATCAACGAATATTCAGGTGAACCTCTTATGGCGATCCTGCCGGGCGTGGCACTTCAAGAACTTTGGTCGTTAATGGGCACCGCAGAGAAAGCGCTGGTGATTATCAGTACGTTTGTCGTAATTGCAGGCCTATTGGGTATGTTAACCATGATTTTGTCCGGACTGAACGAACGACGCCGGGAAATGGCGATTTTACGCTCTGTCGGGGCCATGCCGGTGCATATTATGGCTCTATTCGTTACTGAAGCCCTGTTATTGTCCGTAGTTGGTGCTTGTCTGGGCGTAGTGCTGACTTTTGTCGGTTTGGGCCTTGCTCAACCCTTCATTGAAGCCCAATACGGGCTTTACCTGACAATTTCGCCTCCGGGCATGCGTGAAGGGATTGTTGTGTTGGGTGTTGCTGCGGCAGGTGCTATAGTCGGCCTATGGCCGGCATGGAGCGCCTATCGACTGTCCGTTGCCGATGGCCTTGTTGTTCGCCTATAGGAGGGCCGTTGAATTGAATAAGGTAATTTTGGCATTTTTTGTTGTAGCTCTGGCGTTTCCTATTGTTGCCTTTTCAACAGAGCCTGAGCGGAAAATCAGTTGGGATGACCTTTATCTCCCGCCTCCGCAGGATGTCACAATGCAAATGAAAGTCCTTAGAGACGGAGATCTGGCTGACACGCTTTCCAATGAAGAATTGCAAAGCAGATGGGAAGCGCTCGAAGAGCAGGCCTACCCAGTTGTTGAAGAAATGGACGGACAGATTGTTCGCATACCTGGATTTATCGTTCCTGTTGATTTTGAGGACAACGTAGTTCGTGAATTCCTTCTGGTTCCTTATTTCGGCGCCTGCATACACACACCGCCACCGCCGCCCAATCAGGTCATTTTCGTCAAGGCTGGAATAGATTTTGAAATGACGGAACTGTATGATCCTGTGTGGGTGACAGGCGAGATCAGAGTATTGAACAAGAGTACCGAGCTGGCCGAGACCGGTTATACTCTCACTGCGAATAGTATCTTTCCATATGTTGAGGACTGATGTCGCAAGATGTCTGCTTTGGGTCAAGAACAGCTGTTTTCGATAGTCTGAAAACACTTCTGCTTTGTCGCCGCATAACGGACATTGAAAATATATTTTCAGATTTCTCAGAAATAACTTCCGCTATCCACACTGTAATGGACACAAACTCGTCGGCAGTGTAGTGGCGGCGTGTCTTATGTTTGATTGTACGAATCGTATATTCTGAATCCGGTCCACGGGTTCCTGAATTTTGTCTCATGAACGCTGGAGAAAAACACTTATTGTTGGAAAATGATTGTAGTTTAATCATTCTCTAACCGGTTGGACGACCTTAAGTTTTACTAGGGGGTTACTCGCCAAAAACTGGCGGGCGTTTTCATATTTCCAGCTTTCTTTTTCTAAACAATTGTTATTGGAACACTGAGCCAGTGAAAGTTCTAAACGGAAGGCTTCGAGAGGATCAAATAGCAGCGCATATGCCAAATGCTGATCGCTCGAAATACTGCCTGGTAGTTTTTTAGCATAAAATTCCTCAAAATTTTGGTCTCTGAAAATATGCCAGCCAGCGCCGGGGAGCCATCTTGGACTAACCGGGCCTTTGCCGTCCAAATCCCTTGCCAGAAATGGTTTTTGCTGCTGCAAGTCGATTAGAGTTTGTTGCGCGGCAATTCTTTGATTGTAAGTAAATTGGTACTTAGCATCCGCCAAACCAAGCAGACTTATCCCAGCGTGATTAATATCTTCATACCGTTCCTTAGACATGATTTTCGGTTTTTGTTTCGGACGTGATTTGGATATCTTATCTTTCTTCGTCCATCCGGCGTAATAGGGTTTAGGCCAGTAGCGCCAAAAAGCATTTGGCTTTGCTTTGTCCACTATTTCCCAGCTATCGACAAACGCTTTTGCTAGTCTATTGGCTCTCGTCACTAGTGCTTCATTGTCAGATACCTCGCCAACATGTCGCAAAACCGGCACCCACATCATGTGCCAGTTCCATGGAGCCCACATTCCATCAAAGCGAAAATTTGCGCCATACGGTATGTGATAAAATCCAGTCTCGTCATCATACCATTGTTCGTAGGCTCTCACGAGTTGTTGGGCATTGTGATCTATTCGACCCTTTAAGCGAACCGAACATTTCATTGCTAGTGACCGACAACTCGCAATTAAACTGGCCGAAATCATCGCTTGATTGATCATAAAGGAAATGGGTGTTTTGCCATCTGCGGAATAGATCCGGGAAGCCCATGCAGACGATGGATTATAATCGCCAACAATATTCAATTGCCCATTTGATTGATCCAGTGTGTTTGTCATCGCCCGCGTCGCAAGCGCTGAAAAAACCGAATGTTGTGTTTTCCGATAAAGCTCTGCAAGTGTTCTGGTCCGATATGACTGACTCCAACTTTGTTTTCCGCTTTCGTCAGAGCCAACAGACATGGGTTCACCTAAGTTTCTGAGAAGACTACCGGATACTGCATGAAAGAATTGCCTCCCATTATTGTTTCCTGAAACACTCAAAACAGGCACCGTACCATTTTGGTATTTTGCCCAAGAATAGGCAAGGAATTCATCTTTTTCAGTTGCGCGAATATCCGTTATTCTGCCTGTTTCAAAATCCAAAAATTTAACATCACTTCCTCGATCGGAATCGCAGTACGCTGCTAAAGCAATACCTGTATTGACAACTTTACTACTCAGAACGGAACATGCGGCCAATTCTCCAATACGAATTCCTTTGGTTGAAATCTTTCCATTCTGATCACGGGGGAACCGCCAAAATTGTGTGAATTGCGTTTTGTCCACATAAACAGAAATGAAAACGTTTTCTTTTCGATAACCGAGGATATTAACCAAAGACAGTCGAGGCCATTTCAAAATAGGGCGCCCATTCTGATACAGCTCGACAACTGCTTTTGGGCCCTTAGTCGTCCGGATGTAAACAGTAGATCCCGATTTATCGAAACGAAAACTGTTTATTCGAGATACGTCAGAAATATCGTAACCATCAACAATTATTTTGCGATTATAAGTTACTGTCGCCCGAAAGGCACCAGCTTCCCAATAGGATTCCAAAATGTTATCGCCACTGCGCGAAACCGAAACCAAATTTTCACGACGAATACCTTTTCGTTCGGACAACCCACTAGCGGTATCAATGGAAAATCCAGTCCCTTGCTGCAAAATATGCCAGTTTAAGGCCGTATCCAAATCCGCGGCATAAAGCGGCGAGGCAACAAACGTCATAAGCAATGCCAATGTAAAATTTTTCACGGTTCTCACCTTAAAAATTGAAATAAATAAATTCAGTCAACTCATCCAAGCGATAAATCTGGATGATGCTTGCCAATCCGATAATAAAAAGCGCCGCCGACCACCCTGGCGACGGACGCCATGCCAGAGATCGCCACCAAGACATCGATTGCCAAGCCCGACCTTTTATCAAGGCCCTAATCTCAAGGGCGGGACGATACTTCCGAACAATTTCAACTGAGTTGGGATAAACAAATACAATAACAGCGAGAAAAAATGCCTGGGCCCAGAAAAATCCACCATCCTGCAAGATATCTACCCAAATTTTTGCACTATGGTATTCGGAGACACCGAACATTCCGCCTAAAATTTTAGTGGCGCCGGAAATACTCTCTGCGCGGAAAAAGACCCACGCAATGATTACCGCCGTCAAGGTAAACATCCGTGCGCCCATACTGTAAACGAAGGGGGATAGATACGTTTCGCCGAGGGCAGGTAGGTCTAAACCTCTCCAGGCATGATTGATAATCAGATACGTACCGTGCAACGCCCCCCATATAACGAAATTCCAACTAGCGCCGTGCCATAAGCCACCAAGGATCATGGTCGCTGTGAGGTTGATGTATCTACGGGGAACGCCTTTTCTGTTACCCCCCATCGGAAAATAGAGATAATCGCGCAAAAAGGTAGATAAGGTGATATGCCAGCGCCGCCAGAAATCAATTATGCTCAAGGATTTGTATGGCGAATTGAAATTCAACGGTAACCGAATTCCAAACATCCGAGCAATACCGAGCGCCATATCGCAGTATCCAGAAAAATCAAAGTAGATTTGGAAGGTATACGCAATTGCACCCATCCAAGCGGCTTCCATAGGCACTGCTTGACCAGCGTCCGCAAGGTTGAAGACACTGTTTGCCATTGGTGCAACGCCATCGGCCAGCACAATTTTCTTAAATAACCCAATAACAAAAAGTGTTGTACCGACGGAAAAGTTCAAAAGCGATTGATGCCGAAATATCGACAATTTAAATTGCGGTATCGTATGCTTTTGCAGAACAATTGGTCCGGCAATCAATTGGGGAAAGAAAACGACAAAAAGACAATATCTGGCGAAGTCACATTTCACCACGTTTCCTGCATATGTATCGTAAAGAAAAGAAATCTGCTGAAAAGTGAAAAATGAAATAGCTAACGGCAACACGACATGCAGTAAGGGTGTCTGCGTTTCCGTAATCAAATTGAAATTACCAATCAAAAAATCGGCATATTTGAAGTAACCTAGCGTTGCCAGATTTCCAATCGTGCCAATAATAAGAGCTACCTTACTTTGCTTTTTCAAGATTATTTTGTGTAATCCAAAATTGATACCGACTGACGACAGCAACAGGATCAAATGTAAAGGTGACCACCACCCATAGAAACCCAGAGATGAAATAATAAGCCACCAAATTATTCCTTTCTCCCAGTTTAGATGACGTAAAAGGAAAAATACGGCCAAGACAGGCGGCATAAATAGATAAATAAACTCCAGTGAACTAAAAACCATTACCTGTACTCCCCTTCCTTAACCACAAAATCTGACGACTTCGTATTTGACGCCATTGATGCTTCCAGTTCCTTGAGGAAACTTTGCGAACCGGAATGACCTAAGCGACTCCCCAATCCAGCAAGGCGCAGGGCCGCCTCTCGATCTTTCTCTACGAGGTCGCCTGTCTCATACAGCCGCGCAAGTTCTTCCATAGATCCGCCGTGACCAGCCGCAACACCGCGATCAAACCAATGGACCGCACCTTGTTTTGGTAATCCGTATTTTTGTTCAAGATGGAATCTGCCGAGGCTTGTCATGGCTCCGCTATGGCCATTTTCTGCTGCTTTTCGGAGCCAAAAGATTGCATCTTGAGGCTGTTGCTCGGCGGTTGGATTTGAGAGCAACAACCTTGCAAGATCATGCATTCCACCGTTGCTCCCAAGGTAAGCGGCACGGCGGAGCCATTTTTCGGCCATATCCAAATCTTGTTCAACCAGAGCACCTTTTCGATACAACCGCCCGAGCTGTTTTGCCGCTGATGGAGAACCCGCTGTAGCTTTCCTATCCAATTGTATCAACGCTTGAGAAGTAAGATCTTGCGCTCGCTCAGGGTCCACTCTCAAACCATATTTTCCATCCTTCAGCAAACGAGCGAATTTTAGATGCGCTTGCTCATTTCCAGTTGTTATGGCTCGTTCGTAGTAATAGACCGCCTCTTTAAAGTCCTGATCGACGCCGAGGCCTTTTTCATAATGAATCGCCAACTGTAATGCCGCTCTACTAAATCGCCAATCCATTGCCTTCTTGAACCATTCAACGGCAATTGTGTTGCAATCCTTACCTTGCGACCGTTGAAAGAGACGACCGAGTTCATAAGCGGATTCACCTCTAAACGAAAACCCATACTGTACAGCCAGCAGCAGAAAATGCCTCGCCTTGTCTAGATTGGGATCGATTCCCCATCCCTTGCTGTAGGCCTTCGCGGCATAGAACATTGCTTCGGGATACCCTTGAAGCGCATAATTCTCGTAGACTATAAATGCCTCTGATAGAGCACCTTGTTTTTGTAGTGCACGAGCCTGGCCTAAAGCTTCAATAACGACAGGGTCCTGGCGTGCGTTCTTCGCTGGAACCTCCGCCATTCCAACAATGTTGTATAGAAATACAGCCAAAAGAACCGGCGGGATGACAGACAATCCAGCGAGAATTTTTTTGTTTTGACTACTCATCGATCGCCCTCCAGATCCGGCAGGACTTACCCTCTAAGACCTCCATAAAATCGTCAGAGAAGCGCGTTAATACATCTTTCTTCCGAAGAGGGCAGGAAATTTCCTTCCGGCGTTTTAAAGCGAGATTCAAGACTCTTTCTGAAGGTTCTGAAAGTTGCGCAAGTTCACCAACAATTTGTTTAGAAATCTTGTAATTGAAATGATAAGCGTCGGTAAAATTCGCCAAATTGCGGGTTAGTTTATTATCGAAATCAAAATCAACTACAGTGCCGAGTGAAACTAGCCTCTTACGAAGGTTATGCCGTTCTGCACCGAGACCAAATTCAGCAATACGCTGCTGCATCTCGACAATTGTCGGCGGAATAACAAAGATTAGATCAACATTATTCTGTCGACACCAGATAGAAATTTCTGAAAGTTGTGACCAAAATAAATCTGCGGCTTCAAAAGATTGCCAATCCGATGCAGCATTCTTTCGCACTTGGCGTTCGAATTTGCCGGTCAAATTTCTTCTACTTACTGACGCATGCCAAAATTTCCCCCATTTACCCAATTGGGTTAGAAAATGCGATTTACTTATCGGCGTGTACACAGGATAAGGCGTCGCTTGGATTTCTTGCGGAAGAATACAGTTGGCGCAGCGCTCGGGAAGAAGCAGCTGTTCCAGCCTCCCCTTTTCAGAAAATGGAGGTTCAGCAGCCTGTGCTGTCGATACCAAACTTAAATCTAACTTGGTCGAAACTTTGAATCTGTCTTCAAATGAATTAGCGAGAAGTTTTACGCTGATGCGAGAGGTGAACCAATTAGAGTAATATTTCAAAGAGCTACTTGTCAGCCGAATAGCTTCAGGAACTCTGTTCATCCCGCCTTTGTGGTCAAGATCGAAACTTCTAAGTTGAATACCGACAACCAAAGTCCGCAGATTCTTATTCGTCTTTACATATTGAAACGTATCATAAACTTCATGGAGGGTCGCACCGCCATAGGCGAAATTATAGGCACCGTCTACTCCCAACTCCTGCCAATATTTGTCGCGCAGCGCCCGTGCCCGACTATCGCCCAAAATCACCAAATTTGATTTTTCACTAGGATAGTGAACCATTTTCCACAAGGGATAATGAGATTTCTCACTAATTTTTTCTTTTTCTAAGTCGATTTTGACAATGTTGCCAACCTCATATGGATCAACAATGATATTCAGAAAAAGAGGCCCTAATCCGAAAACAAACATAAGAACAGAAATCACAAAATAGAAACGTGGTGTTTTTTTGAATTCGATCATTTGGATACTCCTTTCTTACTTCAAATGTAAAAGAGCAAGTATCAGGCCATACTAGACAAATAATTTTCTATTTAGAAACAACATGTTATAATATATTTCATTCCACGTAGGTTTTAAAAATCAAAGTGATAGTCATTTTGAGAATACGAAACTAACTATTTCCAATAGTGGACATTACCAGTGTCATGCTCGGAAAATCCACGAGCTTCGAATAATGCAAGGTTGTCAACGCCAGAAGCACAACAGCGATTGTTGTACACCAAACCGCCATAGAATTTCTGGCCGTCTCAACTATGGAACTCCCTCCTGAGCCAGAGCTTTGATTACCGCGATTAGACCATTTCTGTTTTGAAAGACGAAAAATGCAGTAGACTTTTACCGAGGCGTTAATCAGTTGATTTAAGTAGAGGATCCAGGGATAGGCCATTTCTACTTTTCGCGAATAACCATACAAAAAAAGTGACAACAGCATTCGACTGAGTGCAACGAAAACGATGTAGGAAACAATATATGTAGGGCCTGTTGCAATTGTTGCAAATACTGCGAGTACAGGGCTCAACAACATGGTCCACATGGATAATCGCTGGTCAATCAAACACCACCAAATGAAAAATGGCATTTTCGTAGGCCCCAATGCAATGGCACGCGCACCATTTCTCAGCATATTTCCGGACCAGCGCCGAAAATTCTGAACCATTCGATCCATCCCTGAACCATCAATAACTTCAACGGTATAGCCCAGAGCGTCTGGAACATAGAGCATCTTGGCATTATTTTTTAGCATGTAATACCAGGTGCTTTTGTCATCTCCGGACAGAAATCTAAAATCCCCCCAAAGCCAATGGTTTAGGTGATCCGCTTCAAGAAGCCGTATAAATTCCAGTTTTAAAAGATGAGAGGCCCGAAATACTGACATGCGCCCGGTTAGCGTGAGAACGCGACCAGATAAGGCATGAGACTGCATCGCCAAGCGGCGCTGTGAAAATCTCATTTTAAGCCAAGTCTCAATCCATTTCGGACCAATACAAATAACTTCTTCATCCGTGGTACAAGCTTGAAGATCCGGATACAAATGGAATAAAGGCATACAACGACCGACCGCACCCTCCGCGAGGATAAAGTCGCCATCCATAAAAACCACGAGATCATCTTTATCAACCGATGCTCTGCTCATTGCCCTCAAAACCAAGCCTATGGCCGCCCGTTTCCCCGGCACGTTCTGTCGAATAATGCGAAGAGTTACATCGAGGCCTTTTGCCTCCCTCTTCATGAATTCTGCAACAATATCTTCGTCAAATCGGTCAGATGATCCGAGCCAGATAGTACCTGGAACGTTTGCGTTGCGGATTTCGAGCAATATGGAGCGGATAACTTTTTCCGTTATGTCTCTATGTTCTTTGTAGGTCGTCATCATGAAATGCATATGCTGAGGACGCCAACCGGCGTTCCAAATGGCTTCTCCCTTTTTACGAAGTTTGGGGTAGACAACATGGCCGTAAATTAATGCTCGAACGGCATGGGTAAACCACCAGCCATATCTCCAGATCCCTAATGCACCGACAACCACTGTTACCTGCCGCGCCTCTGGATCCCATAATCGATTGGGCAAAAGCAGGATAGCGAGAACGCAGCATGATAAATAAAAAGCAATATTGAATAGTGCCCACGGGTTCCATTTTTGCCAACCTTTTGGCCAATAAGTTGGATCGTCTACATGATGCCGTTGATTAGATTTGTTGATATTTGCCATTTGCCTGCTTTTCCCGTGGGGCGAAATTAATAACTCCTTTGATCTTCGCCCAAATGTCATTTGTTTCTTTACGGTCAAAAATCACAACTACTGGAAGTCCTGCGCGCACATGTGCCGCAAATAGCGGATCCAGATTTAGTTTGAGGGTTACGGCTGCAGTTTTGTCTTTTTCATCTTGCCAGGTATACTGTGTAGCTCCCTTATTCAGGAGTAATGAACTCCGATCTATTTTAGAAACAATAGCCGGAAAATTTTTGCTCATTGCCGGTATATATACAGAAGCTTCGTCGTATAGGCCTATTTGAAGAATTTCGTCCTGATTCATATAGGCCGTAACAGAAATTTCATCCGCTCGCTCCAAAACAACAACGGGTTCGTTGCGCAATACATTTGTATTAGAGGATTTAAACAAGCTTACAACTCTTCCATCAAAAGGCGCTCGCATTACCAATTTTCCTTTGGCCTGTTCCAGTTGGTTCAGTTTTTCTGTTTCCATTTCCAAGCTGCTGTAGGCCATCTCAAGATCGACGGCCAGCATATCCAGATCGGCTACAAATTCTTTGTGATTGTAATGGCGCCTTTTCGAAACCGCATCCATAGCAGTATGTTTTTCTAAGAGTAGTTCAGCTTCTTTAACTGCGGCTTCAGCTATAATCTGGTCTTCTTTTGCCCTCTCCAGTTGAACATCCGTAGCGACGCCTTTTTGCTTGAGTTTACTCATTCGTACAAATCGAGAGTCTGCAGACTTCAATCGTTCTCTTAACGAAGAAAGTCGAGCCTTTGAAATTACCATATCTGTACGATTTACGATCTGATAGAGCTTCATACGCTCCGTCTCGATCCGCTGTTTTTGCTTCGCCTGCCAAAGAGATTTGCTTGCCGCTTCCACTTTTAGCCTTGCGTCCTCTATTCGTCGCTCAAGCTTTAAATCAACAATGGTCAGAAGTTCATCGCCAGCCCTTACGTCGTGACCTGTTTTATAGTTAATTTTGCGAATAATTCCATCAACTGGCATTCTGAGTGTTTGTAGTTCCGTTGAGACAACGGAACTCGGAATTTCAAGACGCATAAAATTCGAATAAAGCAATATTCCCAGATAGGAAAAAACAGCCAAACCAAGAAATACGTAGAAGGTCGACATTACAATGGTTTTGACTGGAATGCGTCGTACCGGTGTTTCGGAAACATGGTTTTTAGAAGGCTCCGTGGAAATCGGCGTGACCGGAACATCTATTCGACAAATACTGTCTTCGACAGTGCCCATCTGACCACGAACCAAATCTTCTATGAAATAACTGAGAAGGTCAGAAGATCGCTCACTCAAGTTCACAAATTGCATACCCGCGAAAGATTTCTCAAAATCTATTCTGGCAACGCTAACTTCCGCCTCAAATGTCATTTCGTATCCCTGAAAAGGCAGCGTTATACTAATTGTAATTTCGTCTCCAAGATCAGGTAATTTTCGATCCGTAAATGAGAGGCCTAACCCTCCTAAACTCCAATTGTCTGCAAGAATTCGCTCGTAACCAAGAAGTTTCACATACAAAGGTGCTGTAAGACGGTGATGCCTTCTCTGGCTAGGTTTCTCGCGTATCACTTTCATAGGAACATGCATTTCTTATAAAATAAGACCTTCAAAGACGCCGTTTGAACGCGCGCGCTTCATTCCCTTCGTACTAAGCAAGGAATAGGCCATAAATTTTATGTTTATTATCAGGTAGTTGTGTCTAATCGAAACCAGCAACACGAGAAATTTTTCAAAATGACAATCAATTTGAAAAATCCGATGAGAAAGAAATTGTTCTGGGAAAACCGTTAATTTTTACGTGATTTCAATCTTTTAGGGCTATTCATGACAGGAAATCTTATCGACAGAATGAAATTTCATCGGCAGAATGAAGTACGGATACGCCCATGAACTTAACCAGAAAGCGCCATCAAGTTCCATGACAATTGATCACCGGCAACATATCTTACTCGTTGAGGACGACCCTCCCTTGGCGAGGGTGTATCAGGAGTACTTAAAAAACGAGCCATACCAAATTACCCACGTGGCCCGCGGTGAAGAAGCGATGAACGCTCTTAAAACAACAATCCCAGATGCCGTTCTCTTGGACCTTAAACTCCCTGATATGAACGGCATCGAAATTCTTAAGCATATTCAAAATACCAAAATATCAACCACTGTCATCGTCATTACGGCCCATGGCTCTATCAACACCGCTGTAGAGGCAATGCAAGCTGGCGCTGCTGATTTTGTTCTTAAACCTTTCAATGCGGATCGCCTCGTTTACACATTGCGAAACGCGCTCGAACGTGATCAGCTTTCGCGGATAGTTAAAACATTTAAAGAAGATTTCAATCGCCAAGAGTTCGCGGGTTTCATCGGGTCTTCACTTTCCATGCAGGCTGTTTACCGGATAATTGACAATGCAGCTTCAAGTTCCGCTACAATTTTTATAACCGGGGAATCCGGAACTGGAAAAGAAGTTTGCGCTGAAGCAATTCACGATAAAAGCCCCCGAAGGAACAGAAGAATTGTTGCGCTAAATTGTGGCGCTATACCCAAAGACCTGATGGAAAGTGAGATTTTTGGGCATGTGAAAGGGGCTTTTACCGGCGCTCAATCTAACCGCGATGGAGCGGCCAAGCTTGCTGATGGTGGAACATTATTTTTAGATGAAATTTGCGAAATGGATCCGACATTGCAAGTGAAGCTTTTGAGGTTTATCCAATCAGGCACGTTTCAGAAGGTTGGAAATTCTGAAACGGAAACTGTTGACGTCCGTTTTATCTGCGCGACCAACAAAGATCCCTGGAAAGAAGTACAAGCAGGGAACTTCCGCGAAGACCTTTATTATCGGTTACACGTAATTCCACTTCATATGCCGCCTCTACGCGAACGGGAAAATGATGTAATAGAAATCGCAGAACATTTTCTTGAAACCTATGCTTCAGAAGAAGGTAAGGATTTCAATCAATTATCCGAGGATGTAAAGAATATTTTCTTATCGCAAGGCTGGCCTGGAAATGTGCGTCAGCTGCAAAATACTCTTCGCAATGCTGTGGTTCTGAATGAAGGAGATATTTTGGATGAAAGCATGCTCCCAGATATGGTGAGCCACAATTTCATCGCCAACCCGGTGACTTCAACGCGCGACCAATCTCTATCACCACAGGTCACAAATCACTTAAAAAATCCAGTAGATGGGGACGAGACGTCCACCATCGCACCAATGTGGCAGGTTGAGAGGCAAATGATCGAAATTGCAATGAGTGAATTCGAAGACAATGTTCACAAAGTTGCAACGGTTCTAGAAATTAGCCCCTCGACTTTATATCGACGCCTTAGAGAAATCGAAGATGATAAAAAACAGAAAGAAAACCAGGCATAATTGCGTTTTCTTCCTGAATTTTTCTCCGGTTTAGTAGGCTCACAAAGCCCACCAGCTAAATAGCTTGTTTTGGATTTGTGTCTTTTTCTCTTACGCGCCCATACACGTCTTCCAGTCTGACGATATCATCTTCACCTAGATAATTGCCTACTTGTACTTCAATCAAACGGACAGGAACGCTACCTGGATTGTAAAGCCGGTGAACTGCGCCCACAGGAATGTATACTGATTCATTTGCCGATAATTGGCTAGTTTCATCGCCTACGGTTACTTCAGCTGTTCCGGCAACCACCACCCAATGTTCCGACCGATGGTGATGGTACTGAAGAGATAGTTTTTCGCCTGGATAAACAACAATGTGTTTCACCTGATGCGCCTCGCCTAAATCAAGACCCTCATAAGTTCCCCAAGGTCTATGGACTTTTTTGTGGTTATCCGCTTCCTTACGCCGCTTTTTCTGCAGCGAACCAACTATAGCCTTAACTTCCTGCGCTCTATTCTTTGGGGCAACAAGCAGCGCGTCAGGCGTATCAATTATGACATGATCTTCAAGTCCAATTGCGGCAATCAATCGCGTATCTCCGAAAATACAGGTATCTTTGCAATCCTCTAAAATTGCGTCACCTTGAACAACGTTTCCATAATCATCAGATGATTTTTGATCCGAAAAGCTTGGCCATGAGCCAATGTCACTCCAACCTATTTCCGCCGCGACTACAACGGCATTTGATGTCCTCTCCATAACCGCATAGTCAATTGATATACTTTTCGATCGGCAAAATTCTTGTGGGTCCGGCCGTAACGTTCCTGCCCCATTCTTTCCGTTTGAGTAAGCGGCACGACAGGATGCATACATCTCTGGCTCGAATTTTCGAATTTCCGCCAGATATTTTTTTGCCGAGAACAGAAACATTCCGCTGTTCCAATAGTAATCTCCGGAAGCAACAAATTCCTTTGCTTTGTCCAAACTTGGCTTTTCTTTGAAACTACCAACTTGGAAGCATTCACTATCATGTTGGAACGCTTTCCCTTTCTGGATGTACCCATATCCGGTTTCCGGGGAATGGGCTGTCATCCCAAATGTTACCAACGCACCTTCTTGTGCCGCTGTCGAACCGGTTTGCACCATTTCATTAAAGGCAGATGGATTGCCTATTACATGGTCAGAAGGTAAAACTAGTAAAAGAGCATCTTGATTTCCGTTTAGCGCTGACAATGCAGCCAATGCAATTGCTGGCGCTGTATTTCTCCCTTCGGGTTCGAGAATGAAAGTACCCATCGTCAATTTTGCTTCTGTTAGTTGACGCTTTATGAGGAACTCGAAATCTTCGTTGGTTACAAAAATTGCAGGTTTGAACTGTTTTTTATCACCAACATGTTCAGCAATGTTCTGCAGCATCGACTTTTCGTCCAACAGGGATAGAAACTGCTTCGGCATAGACTTACGCGATGCAGGCCAAAGCCGTGTTCCTGATCCACCACATAAAATGACAGGTTGAACGAGTGCAGTACGTGAAAGTTTCTTGGGCATAGATTGCTCCTTCAGTTTTGCGAGTGAACGAATTTCGTGACTGAGTGAGTAATCGCAATGACTGTGCCAAAGGAATTGGCTGAGTAGAATGGCTTAAAACTGGGAAATACCGGCGCCCATCGATGACAGATTTACTTTCCTGACACGCAAATTGAGAATTCACACAACATTTTCTCAAAATGGCGAATGTCGTGGTCATGCTGAACAAATGGTTTCTTAATAGAGGTAACTATAAATCGTTTGTTTTCTTCTTTTTGGTTCGTATGAAATTGCGGCTTTCGAAGCCACTCCTGATCAATGTCAGAATGACAATATTATCAAAACGCAACGCCAATATGATAAATAAATTAAATAATAGAAGCTGTGGAATTTTATAGCTCCTTGTTTTTAAACATTATTTATGGATATCAGCATTCTGGCCTGTTCTCTGCAACTTTGCTGTCAGTGAAATTCTCTGAGGAGCAAAGTTAATGACAAAGACAATGAATAATACGGCGAATGATGTCTCAAATTGTTTTGACAATAGTCTAAATAATATACTGCCGCGCCTAAGTATTTTCGGCCTTGGCTACGTTGGCGCCGTATCGGCGGCCTGCTTCGCAGAACTTGGGCATCAAGTAATCGGTATCGATCCAGACGCTCGCAAGGTCGCTTGTATCAAGTCAGGGAAAGCACCAATTGTAGAACCCGGCCTCAACGATCTTTTGTCCAAGGGAATTGGTCAATCCCTAATAGACGCATCTTATGATGCTGCATTTGGAATTGCAGAATCTGATATTTCATTTGTTTGCGTTGGAACGCCAAGCGCCAGCGACGGCCGCTGCGATTTAAAATACTTAGAACAGGTATCAAGAGATATCGGTAAAGCTCTTAGAAACAAAGAAGGCTATCACGTCGTCATTTTTCGAAGCACAATTCCTCCAGGAACCACTAATAAAATCCTAAAACCGATTTTAGAATCTGAGTCAGGGAAAAAAGCCGGTGTTGATTTTGGTCTTGGGTTTCATCCTGAGTTCTTACGTGAAAGCACTGCAATCGAAGATTTCTACGAACCACCAAAAACAGTAATTGGTGGAATTGACCAGCAATCCAAATCAGTCATTGCTGCTATGTATGCCGGTATTGATGACACCGTAATTGAAACATCAATTGAAGCCGCAGAAATGGTTAAATATGTGGATAACACCTGGCACGCACTTAAAGTTTCCTTTGCCAATGAAATAGGGAAAATTTGTCAAGCGGCGGGGGTTGATAGCCATGAGGTTATGGACATCTTTGCCAAAGACACAAAACTCAATATATCATCCTACTATATGAAACCGGGGTATGCTTTTGGCGGTTCTTGCCTGCCCAAAGATGTGCGGGGCATTAATCATCTTGCGAGCGATTACGGATTAGATACCCCTATTCTCAGGAACATCATTGCCAGCAATGAAGCACAGATTGCCCATGCTGCGGAAATTGTTGAACAAACGCGGCCAAAAACCATTGCATTTCTCGGCGTAACCTTTAAAGCCGATACAGATGATCTTCGTGAAAGCCCTGTTCTGCCGTTGATCGAGAACCTTTTGGATAAAGGATACGATGTCCGGATTTACGATCAAAATTTGGACCTGGAATCCTCAGTTCGACATCATTTGCAGCACTCTAAACACTCGAAATCAGATAAAGTTGATTTGATGTCACGGCTTCCCGAGTTCGTCTGCACTACAGCTAAAAGCGCCTGTCAAAACGCAGACACTATTGTCGTATCGCATAGTGATGAGGCCTTTAGGAAGGTAATATCTTCACGGCAATCAAATCAGAAAGTTGTTGATCTTGTACGTATCTTCAGTCAACGGCAAGGCTGGCAGGAAATGTTTGATGCAGGCATGAACGACTATATCCAAAAGCCTGCGCAATCCGCGATGATTGAAGAAAAATTAATGCTGTGGACGCAAAAACCTGAACATCAGGGACTCTCAATATTGCTAGCAGAAGACGATCCTGTGAATGCAGCGGTTATTCTATCCAAACTTAAAAAATTCGGACACGCGGTGCATGTCGTTGCAAATGGACGGGAAGCCGTTGAAGTTGCATCAATCAAATATTTCGATGTTGTTCTAATGGATGTCCTAATGCCAGAAATGAACGGTATCGAAGCAACTCAAAAAATTCGCGCCCTCTCTTTAGAAAACCAAACCCTTCCGATCCTCGCATTAACGGCGCATGCCATGCCAGAGCAAAGTGCTACTTACTCCGGCATTTGCTGGTAACTGATTGAATAAGGAGTATGTCTCATGGAATTTTACCAGGACATAATGAATCCGAACCCACGAGACTCATCTTTGAAAAACAGTAGCCTAGGGGCAGAGATAAATAGCGGGCAATCGCATAAGTTTAACAAAGCTATCTTGCGTGAATCAGACATACGAGGAATTGTCGGTGAAAATCTCGACGCTACTGATGCTTACTATATTGGGCGATCTTTTGGTTCTGTTGTTCGTCTTTGCGGAGGCGAAACAGTTGCTGTCGGATATGACGGCCGACTTTCATCGCCAGGGCTTGCTCACGCGTTAGCAGAAGGCCTGAAGCATTGTGGCGTACAAGTTCTTGATATTGGTCTAGGACCAAGCCCTATGTTGTATTATGCGGTTCATTCTCTAAATTTGCATGGTGGAATAATGGTAACAGGTTCTCATAACCCGGCTGAATATAATGGTTTTAAACTGATGTTGGCGCAAAGCTCATTTTATGGAGCAGAAATACAAAAATTGGAAAAAATCGCATTGGCGGGGGAATTCGTAACTGGAGAGGGCCGCGTAGATCCGACGGTAATACTGCCCGAATACATAAATAGGCTACTCCAGGATGCGATTGATTTTTCAGGCCTAAGAGTAGCCTGGGATCCGGGAAACGGCGCAGCCGCTGAGATCATCTGCAAGTTGACTAAAAAATTAAAGGGGACACATTTTCTTATCAATGAAAGAATTGACGGTACATTTCCAGCCCATCATCCCGATCCAACGGTTCCCGAAAACCTTGCCCAGCTTATTGAAACTGTAAGATTAAATAATTGCGACCTCGGGATTGCCTTTGATGGTGACGGCGATCGTATTGGTGTTGTTGATAGCAGCGGCAGAATATTGTGGGGAGATCAATTGATGCAACTTTTTGCAAAAGAAGTATTAATGGAATCGCCAGGAGCGCCAATTATAGCCGATGTAAAGGCTTCACAATCTCTCTTTGATGAAATTTCTAATATGGGTGGCACGCCCATAATGTGGAAAACTGGCCACTCTCTTATCAAGTCAAAAATGGCTGAAACAAAAGCTCCGCTTGCCGGTGAAATGAGCGGCCATATATTCTTCGCGGATAAATACTATGGATTTGATGACGCGGTTTATGCTGCGATACGCCTTTTATCCATTCTCGCAAAATCTTCAACTTCAGCGACTGAGGTATTTAATTCACTACCACAGGCTGTTAACACTCCGGAGATCCGATTTGACTGCCCGGAAGATGAAAAAAAAGCCATTGTAGATCGTGTTCGTAGAAGCTTAAAAAAATCGAACGCAAACATGATTTGTATTGACGGCGTCAGAGTTGAAACAGAAAATGGATGGTGGTTGTTACGGGCCTCTAATACTCAACCCGTTCTTGTCGCACGGTGCGAGTCTACAAACCAAACTGGTTTGAAAATATTATTTGCAGAATTAACAACTCATTTAAAACAAAACGGATATCAAGGCACTATTCCGCATTTTTAATATTTTGGGAATATTGCTCTAATGCTTCGTGTGCATCAAAGCACTGCTTTTCCAATTCACTAGCGAGTGCAGTGACTTTATCGACATCTGACCTAGCAGCGGCTTGTTCCAACTCCAAGGAAAGATTGTTAAGTCGATCAGCGCCAAACGTCGCTGAACTGCTTTTCAACGAATGTGCTTCCAATTCAATCCGCTCCATATCATGAGTAATCAAGGCAGATGCAATGAAGTCTTTGCGTTCATCCATGCTGCCTAAATAGGTGTCAATCAATTCCGGCAGCAAGGAGAACTCAGTATCATTTCCGAGGTCTTCTAACGCACGTTCATTCAATATGAGAATACTCTCTGAAATCAGGTCGGATTTATGTTCTATGGACGTCGCCATTATATCGTCAGATGGTTTCTCCGAAATTTCTATCCAGCGAGAAATTTTCCGCAATAATATGGATTTTCTAATCGGCTTAGACATGTAGTCGTCCATACCATTGTCCAGAATACTTTCTCTATCTCCTTGCATGACATGCGCCGTCATTGCAATTATTGGTGTTCGGGATCTTTTGCCAGGTAATTTTCGAATTGCGGCCGTAGCTTCCAATCCATCCATCTCAGGCATTCCTATGTCCATCAATACAAGATCATAGGGCCGGGCAGTTAGAGCTTTAACAGCTTCCAAACCATTTGCTACAACGTCCACTTGAAGTTGTTCCTTTTCCAGCATTGCTCTTGCAACAACTTGATTGGCGGGATTATCTTCGGCCAGCAATATCCGAATGTTTCTCAATCGATCAAAAGAAATCTCGGTAGTGTCATGACTGTCCTGCGACATTGTTTCCAGCGATGCTGAGATTTCTTTTTCTGTCGCAGGTTCCAAATCTACTTCAAACCAAAATGTGCTGCCTTTTCCTAACTCACTAGTAAAATCAATAGTACCGTCCATATGATTTATGAGCCTGCGGGAAATAGCGAGACCGAGCCCTGTCCCCTGGAATTTCTGGCTGTAAGTAGGCGTCAGCGTCAAAAATTCAGAGAATAGTTCTTCGTGATGTTTCATATCAATACCGACACCAGTATCTTCTACTTCTGCTCTTAATCGTATTCTTCCATCTTGCGCAGTTGTCGATGAAATTCTGAGAATCACATTTCCGTTTTCTGTAAATTTAACGGCGTTTGAAGTTAGATTGAGTAATACTTGGCGAATTCGGCTCGGGTCCCCTTTCAGGTAAGTTTTCCCTCCTATCGCGGACTCATAAATAACTTTCGTATGATTTTCATCGGCCCTTGGCTTGATCACATCAAGAATATCATGGACGATTTCCTCCGGTGAAAAAACGACCGTTTCAAAATCAAGATGCCCGGCTTCCATTTTCGAGAAATCAAGAATATCATTTATGACGTCGAGCAGCGACTCAGCAGATCGACGTCCTGATTGCACATATTCGGCTTGGTTTGAATTAAGTTCCGTATCTTGCAATAACCCAAGAAAACCCAGGACACCATTTAGCGGCGTTCGAATTTCGTGACTCATCATGGCCAAAAACTCAGACTTAGCTTTATTGGCAATTTCCGCACGGTCTCTTGCAATCTTTAGTGCTTCCGCATCCGCCCGCTGCTCCGTCGTATCGCGGATATAGCCCACAAAATTTGGCCCTTCTGCTTCTTGAGATACAGAAATAGATAAAGTTATCGGAAACTCAGTGCCATCGCTCCTAACAGCTTCAATTTCAATATGTTGACCAAGTACGGGACCCTCACCTGTCTCAATATACTTTTTCAAGCCTTGCCGATGTGCATCACTATAACGCGCAGGAATGATAAGGTCCGCCATTTCTCGGCCAATTGCCTCATGACGTTTATATCCAAACGTTCTTTCGGCGGAAGGATTAAACTCTATTATTTTGCCGTACTGATCCATCTGAACAATACAATCAAGTGCAGTGTCTACGGTTGCCCTGGTTCTTTCTGCGCTTTCCCAAAGCGCTTTTTCCCGATCCTTTAGCTCTGTAATATCAATGCGGAATCCAACGGTTCCCCCACTTTCTGTTCGACGTTCCAAAATGCGCAACCATTGACCAGAGTCCAATTCCTGCTCAACTGAACCAGAGGGATTTCTATGATTTTCCAATCGTTCAGCCAGCCATTCTTCTTCTCGACCGAGGGCTTCTGGATATTGACCTCTTTCCATACCGAACCGAACAATTTCCTCAAACGTACTTCCGGGTCGAATAATATTTGAACTTTTCGAATAAATATCACGATACTTCTGGTTGCAGATAACCAGAATATCTTGCTCATTGAACAAAACAAATCCATCTGGCAAAGCGTCAATGGCTTCAAGCAACTGGCTTCTAGTTCTTCGAAGATCTTCTTCCGCTATTTTGCGATTTGTAATATCAACTACGGTTGATTGGATGGCACTTTGACCCTGCCAAGTCACAATCCTCACCCGGTTCTCGAGCCAGATAATTTTACCGCCCTTAGTTTCGCCGCGATACTCGTAATTTGAGGGGACAGCCATATTTTGCGTAAGTTTGCTGTCATAGTCTGTAATTCGGTCCAACTCGCCCGTAGCGAAAAGGGATTCAACGGAAGAGAGCTTGAGCAATTCATCTAGATCCGCATATCCAAAGATATCTGCGTAGGCTTGATTGACAAATAAAGGTTCGAAATTGCGATGAACCAAAATTCCTTGTATGGATCCTTCTATCAAATTACGAAAGCGCTCTTCGCTTTCCCTAAGTTTGCGGCGGTCGGCAGCTTGCTCATGGATCAAACCCGTTACGCGCTTTCCCGCGTCCCTTAAATCCAGGAACTCTCTGGAGGTATATCTCGGCATTACAATATCCCTGATATCACCGCCCTGCATAACTCTATCCAAACCTCCATGCAGTTGTTCTACGGGAACAACGATAACGCGTCTAATAACAAGGATGAATAGCAAACCAAGAATAAGCATGCCGGCAATTATATAAAGCCGAACGGAAAAAAGATTGTCTTCTATTTCACGATCATACTTCTCAAAACCCCATTGTATTTTTAGGATACCCACAATTTCATTTTCAAAATGAATATCGATTTCTTCGAAAAAATGTGAAGCGGGATGAATTGTTGCGTGACTTTTCCACTGGGAAACGAGGTTGCCCTTTTCATCCATCACGTCAATAAAATGTAAATCGTCAATATCGTTGCCAGCTTGCGTGAGGGTCGCCGCCAAATTCATTCTATCACCGGACACAAGGTCTTCAGCAATGATACGCGACAATAATGCAGAGATCCCTGACGTCCGCAATACCATGTCTTGATACATCTTCTGAGATTCAATCCGAGAGACGATTTCGCCGATCAAAATACCGCAAACGATGGCCAACACGAGTACGACAGATATGACTTGTGTCCACAAGGACCATGATCGGGGGCGCTTAGTTGTCAATTTCGTCTCACTTCTTGCCGGCAGGCATCAATGGCATAGCAAGTTCATTATTGAACACTATCCCAATATGAACTTCACATAACTAACATGCCATAGCAATGTGAACAGTTTCTAGTTTTCTAGACCCCTATTCCCCTTCAGCATTAGTGATACAGAATATTGAGTTTGCTTAACAGAGGGTTTGTGTTTGATCGTAAGGAATGGAGATGAAACTAAGCAAAGGAATACGAATGCGTAAATTCGTTCACTTACAAAGCTTTAACAATAAGTTGAAGGTATTAGCAAGTTAGAGAAACCACTGAGATGCGCCTCAGACTCTCCCTCCGAAGGCAGAGGTCACACGTTCGAATCGTGTCGGGTGCGCCAATCTTTTCAATGGCTTAGGCTATTGTTGACTTTGCGGATTGTGAGCTGGGGAAGCAGAGGGGAAGCAATAAAGATTGGGCAAAAGCATATTTATTGGACCCTTAAGCCGAACGGTTTTTCCCGGGTTACCCGTCCTTCCTAGTCAGGTTTTGCCGCTGGTTAAGACTGTTGTCGCCTATAGAGGCGTTGCAGTTCACGCACTAATGCGCATGCCGGTTGACACGCCATCTGGTGATTTATGAAATTTCCCGTCCTTCATGATCGCAACTAATCGATTTTTATCTTGAAGGATACGAACATCCGTTAATGGATCACCGTCAACCAAAAGCATATCGGCAAGATATCCTTCACGGATGAGCCCCAATTCATTTTCCATCTGCATGATTTGTCCGCCATATTTGGTTGCGGCCTGGATAGCTTCCATAGGTGTAAATCCGAGAAGATCGACGAAATATTCCAAATCCTTGGCGTTAGTACCCATAGGGGTCCAGGCAAAGCCATAATCGCCACCAATCAACACGCGAATGCCACGTTTATGCATTTTCTTCATTGTATCAATGGCGTTTTCTAGCTCGCGCTCGTAAGCGATAGATAGAGGGTCTCCCGGCTTGATACCGTATTCACCAGCGTTTCTCGCGGTATTTATCAGCCAGGCGAGGCCGGGCGCAACAATATGTTTATCTTTCGCCGCCTCTAGCATATCGAGAGCTTCTTCGTCAGAAAAAGACGCGTGATAAATAGTGTCAATGCCATGTTTGACGCAAAGTTTAATGGATTCGGCAGAACGGGCATGGGCAGCCAATGATTTACCCCGGCGCTTTGTTTCCGAGACAGCCATAGCAATTTCTTCTTGAGACATCTGATTGACTTCCGCGCCCATTCCCGCAATTTCTTCACCTGAAAGATTGAGCTTGATCGTATCGTTACCCCATTTGAGCATCTCTCGAACCGCGGCGCGAATTTCCTCTGGCCCCGACACAACAATGCCAAGGTTCAAGCCTTCATGGGGAATATGCGGCGGCACCATATCACCCAACCCGCCGATTGTGGTTATCTCGGGGCTTGCCGCTGTATAACGAGGGCCCGGGCAGCGCCCGGCATTGATTGCATCACGGATAACAACATCCAACCGCGGCTTTGCTGCTGCGGCTCCTCTCCCTGCCGTAAAACCGGCATCAAGAACGATTTTAGCCATATCGATACAGCTCAACACATGTTCTTCAATCGGCATCATTTGAATGGGGGCAATTCCTGGAGCATTATTCCAACTTAGATGAAGGTGCGCGTCAATAAGGCCGGGCATCAGGGTCATTCCACGACCATCGACCCGCTGACCACCATTATTGTTCCAAGTTGATCCCATACCACTTCGGCTAATCGTTTTGATCCGGTTGCCAGAAACTGTGACATCCCCCGAATACGGAGCCTCTCCAGTTCCATCTAGAATTCGGACATTTCCGAATGTGATATCGGCATTTCCATTACCAACTTCGCTACCGCCGCTCCAACTTGTAAAAGTATTATCTGACATTGGTCCTTCTCCTTATTATTTGTAAACTGCGGCCAGATGGTTGCGCAACAGTTCGGTAGATCGACCCGGCGCCTCCACCATCATCCAGTGTCCGACTTCGGGAATAATCTCCAAATGGGCAGTCGTTAAATTTTTCGCAAGCTGCTGGGCCATGGATACTGGCGCCACCGGATCTGCGTCTCCTGCTACCAGCAATGTAGGAACATTTATCGATGTATGATCCGCGGCTGAAGCCACGCTAAGCGCGTCACAGTGATTAGCGTACCCACTTGGATTCTGCCTTAAAATACTCTCCCGAACAAATGCGGAAGCAACAGGGCTCCCCTCGGAAACACTTCCCGCTGAAATGCTATTGGCTATCGCCGCTAATTGTCCGGTACGCGCCTGCTGGCCTCGTTCCTTTAAAGCCTGACGCGCGGCAACGGGTGGCTCCAGTAACGGGCCAAATAAAGTCATTCCGTCTACAATCCCCGTAGAACCGGCCGCAAGATATTGGCATATAAGCGTGCCCATGGAATGCCCGACAAAGTGGGCCTTCTTTACACCCGCAGCCTGCAACATATCAAAAACTGCAGAAGCAAGACCTTTAAGGTCAGCCCGGCCTGGCCTAAGACCTGAACGCCCTGCACCCGGTAAATCTGGCCGATAAGTCTTATATCCATCTAAAGCTGGCAACAAAGTTTGGAAGCTATTGGATGTACCGCCCAAACCATGGATCATTACAACGGGCAAGCCTTCTCCCTCGACTTCCATAATCATACTACCGAAGGAAAAGTCTGGCATATCTCAGATCTCCTCCACCGGGTTTTCCAGCGTCCCAATTCCGCCTATTTCTATTGCGACAATATCTCCACCAGCCAGATATCTCGGCGGTTTAAATCCGATACCGACACCTGCGGGCGTCCCAGTGGCTATTACATCACCGGAATTCAAAGTGATACCATTGGAAATCGCTGCTATGATTGTCGGAACGTCAAAAATCAACAAACCGGTATTCGAATCCTGCCGTAATTCTCCATTTACCCAGCATTTAATGGGTGTGTCGGCTAAATCAATCTCATCAGCAGTTACCGCCCAGGGGCCCATGGGACAAAAGCTGTCCTGAGATTTTCCAATCAGCCACTGATTATGATGTCCCTGTAAATCCCGCGACGTTACGTCATTGACAATCGTGTAGCCCCAGACATGCGACAACGCATCTTTTTTTGAAATATTCCGGCCGGGCTTACCAATAATGACAGCTAGTTCTGCTTCATAATCAACGGTGTTTGTAACTGACTTATCTAGCTTTATAGCTGATCCTGTCGCCTCAACAGTTTCAGGAAGTTTCGAAAATACGATAGGCGCTTCTGGCACGGCGCCTTTGGCTGCAGAGCTATCAAAGCCAGAAGCCGCAAATTCCTCTGCGTGAGCATAATAATTTTTGCCGACGCAAAATACATTTCGGCTTGGTCGCGGAACCGGTGCAAGCAATTCGACATCTGACACAGGGATTTTATCTGTGACAGCCGGTGAAGGGCGGCCAATTAAACTGACAACACCATCCTGCTCGAAAACACTTTCTGGAACATCAAGACATTCCAAGACCGTGTCGTTGTCAGCAAGTCTTCCGAGATGTTGTTTGCCATTATGAGTGAAAACCGCGAATTTCATTTCCTGCCTTTCAGTAGCTCATCGGGAATTAGAATGGTCGAGCCGGTGGTCATCCGGCCCTCCAATTGCCGATGCGCTTCTGGCGCGTTCGACAAAGGGTATTTCTGGCCGATTTCAATCGAAATAATTCGTTTTTCAAGAACACCAAAAAGCCTTTCGGTAATCGCCCGTAATTTTTCAGGCGTGTCCGTATAATGGCCAAAATTTGGGCGAGAAACAGTAGCTGAGCGAGAAGACAGGGATCCAATATCATAGGATCCAATATCTCCAGATGCCTGCCCGAAACTGATGAGGTGACCACAATCTGCCAATGCCGCAACTGAATGAGAAAAACTGTCCTTACCCACCGCATCGTAAATGACGTCCGCACCATGACCTTTCGTCAAGCGAAGAACCTGATCTTCCAAACTTTCCGAACCTGGTAAAATGACGTGATGAGCGCCTGACGCCCTGGCGATGCGTGCTTTTTCCTCACTGGAAGTTGCCCCGATTACTGTTGCCCCAAGATGATTGGCCCATTGACAAATAATTTTGCCGACGCCGCCGGCCGGTGCATATACAAGAACAATTTCGCCTCGCTTCAGCGCGTGAACACGATGCAATAAAAACTCTGCGGAAATACCTTTTAGTAAGCCGGCGGCAGCAACTTCATCATCCAAAAAATCTGGCAAAGAAAATACCAGGTCGGCCTTCATTGTCCTTACCGTGGTATAAGCGCCGACGGGAGGGCAGGCGTAGCCAACCCGTTGCCCCTGTGCGAGATGCCGAACTCCATCACCAACGGACTCCACGATACCAACTGCTTCCATACCTGGAATACCCGGCAACTCAAGCAAATCAAAATAACCCGAGCGGCAATATACATCTATGAAATTGACACCGATTGCTGTTTGGCAAATACGCACTTCGCCGGCCGCAGGTGCCACGCACACAACCGGGGAAAGGTAAAATTCTTCCGGGCCTCCATATCGATCAAGCATAACAGCTGTTCCTTCAAGAGGACTTTGATCGATTGGTGCGGCCGACTGCCCTGAAGTGCTTTCCCCAACGCGGGACCGGATCGCTTCGAAACCCCCTTCATAGACACCGTTTGCAACAAGCTCAGCAAGCTCATCTTCTTGTCCTTGTGGCGTCTCGAACCGTGAAAACCAGTTCCAATAAGTCGCATTCCCATCGGTTACCGGCCTTAATGACACTTCAGCAACATAATTTCTAAGAGGAATGTCACTTTCGACAATAGCATATCGGAAACTATGTTCCTTATCTGACATAGAGAGAAGTTGCTCTCGCAAGTTCTCGCCGCTCGTCAGTTGAAAATTACGAATTGCCCCGATTTGATCTGTTCGTTTTCCGTTATCCAAAACGCTCGTTGCAACAGCTGGGTGCCAACTGTCATGGCCATTGAAATCACGCAACAGTTCCCAAACTTCGTTAATTGGGGCGTTTATTACTGTGCTGCGTTGAACTGTCACCATTTCAGGTTTTAACCCGATCTTTAAGGCAATTTATTCCACCCAGAAAGACATTCTCGCCTATATGTGTCACCAATTCACTTTCACGCGCCGGGACACAATCAAATTCCGCAGTCCACTCCATAAATGTCCTGTTACCATCAGTAATCGGAAGCAGCTTCACTGTTGCAATATAGTTTTCAACCCCCATCGGGCTTTCTAGAATTGAATATGAAAAACTGTAATCATAATCCGAAAGTGCTAGCAACTGTTCGCGAATGAAACCACCGTCTATCAAGCGAAAAGCGCGGACACTGCCAATTTGATCGGCAGGTCGGTCCTGCTCAATTCGGCTTTCTGCGACAAAATCTGTCCAATTTGGCAGACCATTAAAATCACGGATTACAGACCACACCTTATCAACAGATGAAGGGAGGATGGAGGATACATATACCTGCGCCATGCTTAATCTTTCTTTTTCTTATCGTCGCTTGAATTTGCGGCAAGGCTTTGCACGTCCTTTGCCGATCTAAAGATATCTCCCATTTTCGAGACGCCGGCGTCCGGAATTCCAATTTCCTTCATCATTTCGTCAATTAAGGGTGCCTGTGCACGATAGCGAAGGGCGCTTTCAATGACTTCATCGGTTGGCGAACGATGTCTACCTCCACTTCCACCCGTTAACCCATCAACATGGAGTATCTTGATACCTTCAATATTTTCCATCGGTTTTACGCTTTCGCGAACGATACCTTCCAGGCGATCTAACAGCTTCGATCTTAATCTACCTGCTCGTGCATCTTCACTGAGTATATTCTCGGCTTCGTTCAACAATCTCTGTGCTTCTGCAGAAACCGCAGCCGTAATTTTATCTGATTCAGCCGCGATTTTCGCTGTATCGGCATCTTTCTCGGCTAGAAGTTTATCAATCGCAGCAACTCGCTCCGCAATTTTTGTTTCTCTAATCGTCACAACTTTTTCAGCTGCCTCCACCGCGGACGCTTCGGCCGTTTCAGTTTCCACACGTGCACTGGCTTCATCAGTGCGTTTACCCAACACCAAGATTTGACGTTCTATTTCTGCCAATTCTAACGCCTGATTCCGCTCAATCTCCAACCGTTTCAGATCACGTTCTTTAAGAATACGCGCCTCATCCAAACCGCGATCTGACGCGATCCGTGCTCTTTCCAATTCTTCCTGGGCGGAAATTTCGTTTTCTTCCACTGACTGGCGTAAGGAAATTTGCTGCGAACGTAACAATCGATCCCGTTCAATTCGAGCCTTATCGAGCGCCTGCTCTTGGACAATGCGCGCCGCCTCAACCGTTTTGTGGGCAGAAATTTTAGCCGTTTCTATTTGTTGATTGCGAGCTATATCTCGGTTTTCTGTTTCCTCTTCTGCCATTATCCTGGTTTCTTGCAATAACCGATCTGAAACAATTCGAGCGCGTTCGATATCCTCATTCGCCGCAATTTCAGCAGAATCTATTTCGTGGCGCTGCTGTATTTGCTTTTCTCTTATTTTCTTTTCACGCTCAATTCGAAGAGTCTCAAGTTCCTGTTCTTGAGCAATTCTGATTTTCTCAACAGCTTCTTGAGCATCAATTTCCGCTGCTTGAAGCGCTTTTTGCCGAGAAATTTCCAGTTCACGCGTTTTCTGTTCATTGGCAATACGTGATTTTTCTGAATCTGCTTCACTGGCAGTTCGCGTATGTACGATCTCAGCTCTCTGCTCAGCCCTAAGCGCTTCCAATTCTCGTTCTTGCGTAAGCCTGGAACTCTCACTTTCTTGCTCCAGTTTCAAAGTTTCCTTTTCGGCTTCAAGATTACGAGTGCGTATCGCAACGACAGACGATTGTTCAATGTCATTTCGCATTTTCCGACGGGTTTCAATGGTTTCGATCAGCTGCGTCAAACCTTCGGCATCGAAACGATTTGCGGGATTAAAGTGCTCGAGATCTGTCTGGTCCAGATCGGTGATGGCAACTGTCTCCAATTCCAGCCCGTTGCTGGCCAGTATATCTGCCGCACGCTCATCAACCTTTGTGACATAGTCGCCACGCTTTTCGTGCATTTCATCAAGTGTCATCTCCGCCGCAACGGAGCGCAATGCGCCAATGAATTTACCAGAAAGAAGATCCGCAAGGTCCTCAGATACTAGAGTCTTCCGACCAAGTGTCGACGCTGCGGCTGCGACCGCTTTTTTCTCCTGAATGACACGGACAAAAAACTCTGCATTGATATCTACGCGCATACGATCTTTAGTAATAATTGCGTTTTCTTTGGTTCGCTTCACTGGAATGCGAACAACATTAAGATTCACCGACGTGGTTTCATGAACAATTGGGAAGACCAAGGCGCCACCATTTATGACCACTTTTTCTCCGCCTAAACCGGTTCGGACGAACGCAACTTCTTTCGTCGACCTGTGATAGAGCCAATGCAAAAGATACGCCGCAATAACGATTACGATTATCGCAATTATTAGGACCAGGATAATTGATCCGGCAAGACCAGTTGTCATTTTGTCACCCTCTCTTTAGCCAATATTCAAAGCCTTAAAGGCCTTGGTTTGTTCTGTTAATGCGCGTTCTGTTGGCAAGCGCTCCATTGAAGATGCTCCGTAAAAACCGTGGCAAACCTTAGCATTATCCAACACATACTGCGCATCTTCCGGCATTGATACCGGACCGCCATGTACCAGAATGATAACATCCGGATTGACCGCGAGAGCAGCACCGCCCCATTTATCTACAAGAGCTGGGCAGTCTTCCAATTTCAAGGCTGTATCTGCGCCAATCGAGCCGCCTGTTGTTAGGCCCATATGGCAAACAATAATGTCCGCCCCAGCTGCGGCCATGGCTGCGGCATTTTCTTCGCTGAAAACGTATGGCGTCGTAAACATGTCTTTCTTATGCGCAAGATTGATCATGTCCACTTCAAGTGAATAAGACATTCCGGTTTCTTCCAGATTTTCTCGGAAAGTTCCGTCAATCAAGCCGACGGTTGGGAAATTCTGGACGCCAGAAAAGCCGACTGCTTTCACCTGATCAAGATAATGATCAAAATGACAAAACGGGTCAGTACCGTTCACACCCGCCAAGACGGGCGTCTGCTCAACAACTGGTAATACTTCGCGGGCCATCTCCATAACGATTTCATTCGCATTTCCATAAGCTAGCATTCCAGATAAAGAACCCCGGCCAGCCATGCGATAGCGACCAGAATTATATATGACAATAAGATCGATTCCTCCCGCTTCCTCGCATTTGGCGGATAGGCCGGTGCCGGCCCCTCCACCAATTATTGGAATGCCATCTTTTTTCATGGACTGGAATTTGGTCATTAAGTCTTTACGCTCAATACGCGACATGTCTTTTGCTCCTCGTCGTCGTGCTTATTTCTTCTAATGCAATTTCAACCACTTCCGTAAAAGCGGGGTCGTTAATATTGTGGGGGCTAACAATCACTCGGCGGTTCGATGTTTCCTGAATTCGACTTCTCAATGCGTCGAACAAAGCTTTATCCGCTGCGGGATCATGAAAGGGTTGACCGGGCGCATCCAAAGCGGAAACACCGCCCTCTGGAATAACAAACCGAACCGGCCCGTTCATTTGATTGATACGATCTGCGATCCATTCCCCCATCCGCGTATTTTCCTCTGCAGTCGTTCGCATCAAAGTAACACTCGGATTATGTTCAACAAAAAGACGGCTACTATACTTTTCAGGTACTGTGTTTCTGGCGCCAAAGTTGACCATATCCAAAGCGCCAACCGAGCCAACCCAAGGTATACTTGTCCTGATAAAGGCGCCGAATCGATCTTCGTTCGAGGGGAAGACACCTCCCATCATCATGTCGCACACTTCGGTCGTAGTCAGATCTATAGCGGCTTCAATAAGACCGCTGTCCGCCAGTTTTTCCATAGACCTGCCGCCGGTTCCTGTCGCATGGAAAACCAGACACTCATAAATCGGATCAAGTGCCGCCGTAAGCTGCTGAACAGCCTGTGTCGTCACGCCGAACATGGTTAAGCCCAGACCGGGTTTATCGTCGAGTTCTTCCGCATATCTTGGTGATTTCTGCCGATCTTGAAACATTCCCACCATGGCGTTGGCACCATTTGCAAGAACCTGCCGCGAGATTTTATTCAGTCCCTGAACATCCGTTACGGAATACATCATCATAATGTCCGTCGGCCCCACATAATGGCCAACTTCACCGGATGCCACTGTTGATATCATGACCTTTGGAACACCAATTGGAAGTTGTCGCATAGCAGGCGTCGCCAGCGAAGTTCCACCGGATCCCCCGGCAGAAATAATGCCACCTACACCGCCTTGTCGGACAATCCAATTTTCAAAGGCGAGGGCCATTGCCTCTACGGCTTTACCGCGATCATCCAGAAAAACAGCATTTGTTCCGCCCGGATGAAACGCCGCTATTAAATGGGGAGGAACATCGGCAGAAGACGGCTTTTGCGACGTGGAAACATCAATCGTTTTCACGGTAATATCGTGCCGCGCAATTTCATCGCGTATAAAGCCCAATTCCAATCTTTTCGTATCAAACGTTCCAACCACATAGACTTCATTACTACTGGACGTATCCCGAGATATTCTTGGCTCCCGGAACATCGGTGTTGGAATAGCATCAAAAGGAAGAGGCGGTTTTTCCTCATTTTTTTCAGTTACTGTTGTTTCTTTCCATCCGTCTTTCGACCAGCGTGTCGGCGGCTGATAAACTCTGATTTTTTCGACGGTATCTGACGTTTCTTCATCTTGGGCAGGCGCTTCCACTTCGGCCGGAACAGAAACTTCTTGGGAAACCGGTTCCGGAAGTTCAACATCTTCATGTGAATGGCGTCCAACGCCCAGAAGTCGCTCCTGAAGCGGTCGGTCCGACGCCAGTTGCTGAGACGGAATAACACGGCTGATACGGCCATTGACCATTATGGCAACATTTTCGGATATGGCCGTTGCGACGGCGATATTCTGCTCAATCAATAAAATGGCAACGTCCGAGTCGGACGCGAGGTCCGCCAACAATCTTTCCAATTGACTCACAATGACCGGCGCAAGCCCTTCTGTGGGTTCATCAAGTATCAATAATTGCGGGTCTTGCAACAGAGCCCGCGATATCGCGAGCATTTGCTGCTCACCACCGGACAGTTGTCCTGCGCCATTCCGCCGTCTTTCGTACAGCCTTGGAAAAGTCTCGTATATGCGCTCTATGTTCCAGGAACCACCTTTGTCGCTTAACTGCATATGTTCATCGACGCTTAAAGACGGCCAGAGACGACGACCTTGAGGGGTATATCCAATTCCTTTATTGGCAATTTTGTAGGGCGGCATTCCCGATATTTCTTCGCCGTGATACTTAATTGATCCGCGTCGCGCAGGAAGCAATCCCATAATTGAATTGCATAATGTTGTCTTTCCCATACCGTTACGGCCGACAACGGAATGAACACCATGATCGAGTGAAAGATTTACACCCTGCAGGGCGTGGGATTGTCCGTAATAAACATGCAAATCCTTTATTTCCAAGGCCGCGGCAGGGGCTCTGCGATTACTATTACGATCAGCCATTGCCGTGCCCCAGATAAAGCTCTTGCACTTCTGGATCATTTTCTATTTCGTCGGGCGTGCCTTCTTTGAAAATCCGACCATTGTGCATCATGGTAACCGTTTCCGCGACGCGAAGGGCTACATCCATGTCATGCTCAATAATTACAAATCCAATATGCGCAGGCAAACTTTGGAGAATTTCTATAAGCTGCGTGCGTTCTGTCGGTGATAGCCCTGCCGCTGGTTCATCAAACAATATAAGACGGGGGGCTCCGGAAAGGGCTAGCGCTATTTCAAGTTGCCGTTGTTGGCCATGACTAAGTTCTGCGACAAGTGTTTGGGTGACGTCTTCCAGATGTACGGCGCTAGCCAATACTTCTGCAAGCTCCATTGCGCTGTCATCCCATTTCGGGCGGCGCAATGAAAACCTGCCGCGGCTAACACCCCGACACGCCAGATAGATATTGTCAATGACACTTAGGCCATCAAACAACAAGGAAATTTGATACGTCCGCCTCAAACCCCGACGGATACGTTCATGACTGGGTAGATCCGTAACATCCTCACCGAACAAACGAACACGCCCGGTTGTCGTCGGATAGTCGCCAGTAATGGCGTTAAACAGAGTGGTCTTGCCCGCGCCATTTGAGCCTAATACCGCCCGCCGCTCTCCCGCTTTAACGGTCAGATTTATATCCGCCAAAGCAACCAGCGCACCAAAATGGCGGCTGACGGCTTCCAGTTCCAGCGCAAATTGGCCAGTACTTTGAAGGCGAGAGAGTGCGTCGATATTAGGCATTGTCGTTCAGTCTTCCTTAGCTACAGCTTGGGTTTTCACGACCGACCTTGCCGTATTTCATGAATTCTTCATAAGAAACACCAAGGGTCTGATTAACTGCAGGGACGATTTTAATTGTTTTATTGGCTAATTTGCCGTCAGCATCTTCAACAACTTCCGTTAGGAAAACATCAGCGATAGCTTGACGGCGCTCGTCGAGTTTGACCATGCCAGTCGGGGTATCAAAGGACAATTTAGCCAAAGCTGCGCGATACTTTTCGCCACCATCAGAAAGATCGCCATTGACCTCAGCTAAGCCCAACAGAGCTGCCTTGGTACTGATGTAGTAACCCACTGAAAATAGTGAAGGTCTTGGGAAACCATCTGGAAATCGCTTTTGATAGGTTTTGACAAATTTATTCCAACGAGGATCATCCCAAGTGTCTGAAACCGGACCGCCTGAAGGGGTGCCAATAACGGATTTACGAGTTTTCCCTTTGGAGCCAAGTACGGATTGATCAACGGTAATTGTACCACCAATAAGAGGCAGGTCTCCGCCCGCCTGTTCGTACTGAGTAAGGAAGTTGACGGCGTCAGCACCGCCAAGAGCGACAAAGATAGCGTCAACGTCATCGGGAAGTGCTGCAATGACTGAAGAATAATCTTTGTTACCAATAGGCACCCAGAAGCGTGCCTCAATATCAGACTTGCCGCCTAAACGACAGAAGGGCTCAAGAAAACCAAAAACCTGAGTATAAGGGAATGAATAATCTTCTGCCAGAACAGCAACGTTCCGATAACCTTTTTCATTGTAAGCATATTCACCAAGACCAGCCATCCATTGTGCGCCATCGCCGCCAAACCGGAAAAAGTTGTCAGCCGGGCTACGCAGTGTTGTATCCTGAGCGGCTGATGTGCCGTTGAGGAAAGTTACGTTGGGTTGAGTCTTGGCATAATCCTTTACGGCCAACCCTTCAGAACCGGACAAAGGGCCGACGAGGATCTGGACGCCGTCCTGCTCAACCAATTTTCGTGTTGCTCGAATGGCACTGTCTGGAGTCGCATCAGAGGAGCCGGAAATCAATTCGATCTTTTTACCGGCAACCATGTAGTTGACCTCTTCGAGTGCCATGGTGACACCTCGCATGCTCTCTTCTCCAAGTACGGCGAATGCGCCTTCATGGGTCGCTAATGCGCCCATCTTGATACTGTCCTCAGCAACCGCGGGGCCAGCCAGTGACGCTGCCACTGCAGCCGCCATTGTATATTTTAAGATTCCCATAACTATGCGTTCCTCCTCTATTTAGTTTTTATCAGACGATCCGGCTTCTGCCGTTTCGCTATTTGCAACACGGCCAGCAGAAAGCTGAGTGTCTCTTTTAAACCGAAGTTTGGGGCGAATCCGGTTCCAAAGTCCTAGTAGGCCATCGGGTGAAAATAGAACGACAAGTAAAAATGCCGTTCCGATCACCATATTGAAACGCTCCCTATCAATAAGGTCGATGGCGAAATTCTCGAGTAATACAAATGCAATGGCGCCTAAAAACGGGCCGATTGGGTGGCGCATACCGCCGACAACCGCAATTACCAGAATATCAATTGCGACATCAACGCCAATAGTGCCAGGTGATACGCGACCGTTAAACCAGACAAGCAGCACACCTGCGACACCAGCAATAATCCCGGAAAAGAAATACGCCGTAATTCGGTGTAGAGTCACGTTGTACCCGAGCGCCCGCATTCTGCGGGGATTATCCCGAATGGCTTGTAAACTGAGGCCAAAAGTCGACTTCGCGCCGTAATAGACAGCCCAGAAGAAACCGGCGGCAACGAAAAGGGCTAAATAATAGAACGGAGTTGGATTGCGCCAATACACACCGAAAACTGTGGGAGGCTCAACTCCCGCAAATCCGCTAAATCCATTAAAAAGAACATAATTCTGTCGCACGAAGAAGAAAAACGCCACGGCAATGGCCAGCGTAATCATGATGGTATAAATACCTTCTGTCCGTACCGATACTGCACCAATAAAAGCACTGAAAAGCGCAGCACCTGTAATCGAAACCACTACAGTGAGCCACCAGGGCCAGCCAAGGCCCATAACTTCAACACTATTATCACCCAGTATCGCCATTAGGTAAGCTGCGAAACCAGCAACGGTTACCTGCGCTAAACTGACCATTCCGCCATATCCGGCGAGCATCATCAATGACAGGGCGATGGTTCCGAGAATTAGAGTATAAGCCCCTATCTGAAAAACGAAAAAATCACTGGCAAATGCTGGATAGGCCAATAGAAAAATGCCGGCCAGGATTGCCGCTGGATGAATTTCGGTTATAGAGAAAGATCCGGAGAAAATACTACGAGTATTCATCTATCGTTCTCCCATGATACCCTGCGGCCTAACCGCTAGGACAACCACCATAATCAGAAATGTCAGAACAACGCCGTACGTGGGAAAGTATGCAAGCCCAAACTGTTCGGCCAAACCAATGATCAGTGCCCCGATAGCAGCGCCGGAGATGGACCCGAGACCACCAACAATGACCACAACAAGGGATGCTAACAGGTAACGGACGTCTTCGCCGGGCGCAATTGACAACGCCGTACCACCAATAACACCGGCAAAACCTGCGAGACCGGCACCAATTGCGAAAACGACTGAAAACACCAACTGGACATTGACACCAGAAGCCGACAGCATTTCGCGATCATTGACTCCGGCTCTTATCATCATGCCGATTTTCGTACGGTTCAAGAACAACCATAAACCAACGCCGACCGCGACGGCAACCGCCAGAACGGCCAACCGATACACCGGATATTTAATATATACTTCCGCACCAGAAGACTTAATGACCGAGATAACGGGTAATACGGTCGCACCAAACAACCAGTCCGGCGGAGAAAATTGATAGGTTGTACCTGTCCAGACAGCGAGCATTACGTCCGCGGCGATTATGGAAATTCCGATTGTCACCAATGTCTGACGTAAATCATCCCCTTCCATTCTTCGAAATATCAAGACCTGCAGCAAGATGCCGCTAAAACCGACCGCGAGGAATGCAACCACCAATCCTAGGAACCAATTACCTGTATACTCTGCGATTTCGAACCCTATGTATCCGCCCAGCAAATACATGGCGCCATGGGCAAGATTTACATTTCGCATCAGCCCGAAGATCAATGTGAATCCACTGGCAACAAGAAAATAGAGTCCGCCTAGTGTAATACCGTTCAACAAGGTGTTTACAAAAGTTTTCTTCCGGCCGAGCGCTTGTACTAGCCAATCTGGCCAGACGGCGAAGATCATCCACAACAACATTGCTGCAGCCACCAGTATCACAATGGCCCAGAAGGTATGCCGTTCTACAAAATTTCTCATTTTGCAGGCTCGGATTGGCTCGTCCGAAAAACGGACAGCATGTGATAGAATCTATCTTTCAATATTTTCCCTTAATCTCACCTCCAGTCTTTCTGAAGGCGCCCTCCCCAAGATTAATTCGACGATTTGAGGTTAGTTGTTTCTCTTTTTAGTCGAACTGCGTCTTTTCATTTTCTTTAAGCGTGCCTTAAATAGTATCTTTTATGCAATAGCGAGTATTTTCCATTCGGGGTAAATTTGGGTAAAAAATCATCCATACCGTTGAATCTTAGTGATCAGCTTTAGCCGCCTATAGCATCTGACTTCAATTCAATTAGCCAAACCGAGCTTCGTTCCCTTATTCGCCTAAAAAAATACGACTTCTGATTCTTGATGCCGTTTTGTACCAGAAAAATCTAAAACAAATTTTATAATTGGTGTCAATTTTTTACAGACTCTAAAATAAAATACATTAATATCAATATGTTATACATTTATAAATACATACCAATATAATTATTGGTATGTTACTATTGATGCTACATTAGGAATCGGAAGAGAATATTTTGGTAAAAACGAGAGAATCGGCAACGATCGCACTTGAAAATTTCATTGAAAGCGGTCATTACGCACCACAATCGAAACTGGCGCCAGAACGTGAACTTGCTGCACTACTACAAATATCTCGATCAACCCTTCGTGCTGCCTTGGCAACTTTGGAGGCGAAAGGAAAGGTATGGCGACATGTGGGGCGCGGTACTTTTGTTGGAAAACGCCCGCCGGAAGGAAAAGAAACTTTCCCCCTTCCCGCTGATATGACTAATCCAGCAGAAGTAATGGAAGTTCGTCTTATCATCGAGCCGCAAATTGCCGATCTCGCGGCCCAAAGATCAACGGCTGCAGATATTGCCTTTATGAAACAATGCCTGGATAAAGGAGAAGCTGCCCGCGATACTGCGACGTACGAAATGTGGGACGGAGCATTGCACCGCGCAATTGCAGAAGCCGCAGGAAACTCCTTATTGCTTGCTCTTTTTACCGCCGTTAATACAATCCGAGAGCATGCGGTCTGGGGCAAACTCAAAGAAGCAACGCTGACGGATCAACGGCGCAGGCGGTATTCGATACAACATAGAAGTCTCGTCCGTGCCATAGAACAACGCGACGCTGTAGATTGTATGCGTTTAATGCGTGAACATCTTACAGCGGTTCGTGACGATATGTTAAATCGGCGTGTTTAGATATGTCTAAGATAGAAATGCTTTCTTGGAAAATCGTTCTCCGCGAGAATATACGAGTACGTGAAGCAAACATTCCAGAACAAGTGCTAACAATCGCGCCCGCTTTTCAGCATGACAACATGCCCCTAGAAGTTAGTTTGTTGCTGCCAACCAGTATGGGCCCCAGGCATTTTTTAAAGGAAATCAACCAGAATACTTCCGTAAGCGACAGTGCAATACTTGGCCTGTTCCTGAATGATCCACTATTGAATATCACAACTGAAAAATCTCGGTTACTGCAATCGGGCTTTCAGTGGATAGCAAATTTACCAAGCGTGGAACAACAAGATCACGAATTTGCGCAGCAACTGTCAGATGTCGGTATCGACAGGCAACGAGAATTTGATCATCTCGAGCGGCTAAAATCTGAAGGATTCAAAATAGCTGTTGTATTGTCAGATAGCGCCGCCGTACCCAGTGTCGTTAAAATAAACCCGGAAATTATTATTGTGGTTCCAAGGGTTTCCGACTTCGCAGCAGGATTCGCGTCACCACGTCAGCGCAATCAAGCGGCACAGGATGTCTTTCAGGCGACGCAAATTTTAGGTTGGTCTGGCATATTACTTGGATACGGTGACCATAGCGAGATTGATCATGAACGTCTCTGGCCAAATTGTGTTCACGGTCTTTTGTGCCGCCCTTTACCAGTGCTTCCCTGACTAACCAGAGAGCTCAAATTTCTTGATTTTGTTATAAAGCGTTTTTCGTGACATCCCCAAAGCCAATGCTGTTTTTCCTCGATTAAAGCCATTTCGCCAGAGCGCTTCAACAATGCGATCTTTTTCTGGCAGCCTATCTACAAAATCCTGTTCATTGCGTTTGTCAACATAGCTCAACTTTCCAGCAATCTCTTCAGGTTGAACGGGCTGCTTGGACGGCCGTCCTTTTAAGCTTCCGAGCAGTTTTTGAAGTTCCTGCTCATTTCCAGGCCAATGATATGCCCGAAGTTTCTGGATGGCGGCTGGAGCAAAAACAGGATCCCCAGACGCCACCGTTCCTTGTTCCGACAAAAATTCTATAATAGCTTGTAGATCTGTCAATCGATCCCGAAGCGGAGGAAGCCGGAGCGTCCAGCCAGAAATGCAAGACATCAGCTCTGGCTCGAGGCCCGCCGCAAGAAGGTCTTCTTCGATCCTACCTTCGCGGACCGACAAATGGCTAAGAAATACAATCCTAGGTTCAAGAGGGAGCGACTTTCGGGACCCCGATACCTGAAAAAACCCGTCTTGTAGTGCACGTGCCAAACGCCTCTGAAGTGCCTTCGTCAACCGCTCCGGCGCTTGGATGACAACAAGCTTCGCATTCGCATCGGACAATACAGGTTTTTGGCTATTAATACTGTCACGATGGCCGAAGAGAACATTTCGAGCACGGGCTGGAAAATTCTGATCCGCAACATCAATTTGCGTAAAATTCATTTCATCTCTTGGCTTTTGTGCACCACCAAGCACTTTAATAACCGGGCCCGTCGACTGGCCCGGTTCGGCAACAAGCAGCACCGGATTCCGTGTCGTGATCATTTGTCGTAAACGGCGTAACATAGCCAGATGGCTGCTGGCATGGCCGACAAATCCAAACTGAACCGCCCATTGCACCAGTGCCCGATCGTCATTCTTTAGACCAGCGCGGGCTGAACTGGCCTGCCGAAAACCATCGATCAAGCTCGCAACAGACGATTCCAGAGGCATGCGGTCTATGGTTGATCCGCCAACATATCCATCCAATGGGGCGAGTTCAAGGACCCTCGAAAGATCTTCAGGAGTCGCAATCGGGCCGCCTTCAACCAAAAATTTGGACTGAGGATTAATGCGTTTCACAAGACGGCCAATTTCTCGCGCAGCCACGGCGACCTCCTCTATGGATGTGCGCCTTCGATGGCCTAAGGCACCGCCAGCATTCCATCCAATATTCAGGCAGATCATATCTATTCCAGCATCTGCGGCCAACCTTGCCTGTGTCCTGCTTGCGCAATAAAACATCGCGGTCAAACCAGTATCCTGGACGGCTCTTAAAAGCTCAACTTCCTGCTCAATCCCACGGCCGGCACGGGAAAGGATCTGTTGCATCGGCCGTGAATAATGCATGCAGCTTGGAAAATTTACAGCTCCAGCAAATCCCTCTTCGCTAATCTTCTTTGCTGTGCCAACAGGGTCAAAAAATTTATTCCAGACATTTGTTCCCAGCAACACAGGTATTTTGCACAATGCAAGCAACTCTTCCCTAGCAAAACCATCTGTAATGGCATTTGCGTTATAAACCGGAAGCATGCAGGCGATCGACGGAACACCCATATTCCGAAAACGCCCAGCGTTTATGGCCAGAAGAAAATCTGCCCCACCGTGCTCGGCAGCCAAAGCGTTACTTCCGGATCCAATCGCCGCTCCAATTAGAAAATCAGACTTCACTTGACCTCTCTCAAATATATGATGGCGCCTTGCTCACCATAGCACATGTGTAATGCAGTCCCATAAATTTTGAAAAAAACTCCCGGTGTCATGGTCTGAAATTAAGCCAAATATACAATAAAGCTATACGTCTTCCGCCAATGGTTACGCCTTGAGTCTGAATTTCTTGGCAATGGCCATTTTACACCTCTAGCTACAATGTTAACGTCACCCTTGGAGCCCAAACCATTCGAAGATCAGTCTCAAATTGCATCACACTCAGCAGCGCTGAACGTGCCCCGATAGGCCATCGGGGACGTGCCAACATGCCTCTGAAAAGCTCGCCTGAGGCGCTGCTCATCTAAAAAGCCGGTGTTGAAGGCGATTTTGGCAAGCGGCAAATTGCTTCTGGCAAGTGCATGTTTGGCGGCATCGACTCGCATCATCTCTACCGTTTTAGCGGGTGTAATGCCCGTTTTCTCTTTGTATTTTCGTGAGAAGCTGCGGGGGCTCATGGCTAGACGTTCTGCCATCTTTGGGACACTCAGATCGCTTTGCAAATGCCCCGCGATCCAGGCATGAAGATCCGCGAACAGACCCTCGGTCTCTGATGCCTGAATGCTCAATATGTCGCTGAACTGCGACTGCCCGCCAGGGCGTTTGAAAAAAACGACCAAAGCCTGTGCAACTTGCATCGCGGCGGTGTGCCCCATGTCCTCTTCGATCATTGCGAGGGCCAGATCGATGCCGGCCGTAACACCTGCTGACGACCACATTGCGCCGTTCCTCACAAAGAGCGGATCGCGTTTAACATTGATTTTGGGAAAACGCCTTTGCAGTTCCTCAACATGACGCCAATGTGTTGTGACATTCTGCCCGTCTAATAGTCCTGCAGCTGCTGTCAGAAAAGATCCCATGCAAGTTGATGCTACTCGCCTGCAATTGGGACTTTGCGCTTTGATCCAAGACACAATATTTCGTTGGTCTAAAGCGTCAAAAACTCCGTCGCCACCTGCTACTATCAGTGTGTCGATGGGTTGGACGGCGGCGTGATCAAGCGAAACCGTACCGAGATCAACCAGGCAATCAGTGGCGACAGGCCCGCCTTCAGGAGAGGCAATCGCGACTTCATAGACGCGCCGCCCTTCCGCGATCTCTGTGTTGTTCGCGCTTGAGAAGGCCTGCAACGGACCTGCAACATCCAAGAGTGTCACGCCCGGATAGATGACAAAGACAACGCGTTTGGCTTCAGTTTCAATAGTTCTGCTGATATTGGCTTTTTTTGACTGCATACTGTCATTTAAGCCAACCGAAGTGATGTGTAAACCCATTATAGAACACATACTGAAAGGCATACGCTTGACCAACTCATCTAAAAATTACCGATCCTTTCTAGTCATAGGGCTCTCTTTTCTCGCGTTAGCATTGACATTTTCAGCGCGCGCTTCCCTAGGATTGATTATGCCTGTACTGGAACAGGAAATGGGGTGGTCTCGCGGTTTCACCTCCGGAGCAGCAGCTCTTGCCTTGTTGGTGATGGCGGTCATAGCTCCCTTTGGAGGCCGGCTTGTTGATAAGCAGGGCGCCCGGGTCATTCTGCTGATCGGTCTGGGGGCTCTTGCCACAGGGTGTTTTCTCATCGCGGCCACAGCCAATCCGATCGCCTTCTTCCTTGCGTTCAGCGGTATTGCGGCAGTGGGGTTTGGCCTAGTCGCCACACATATCGTCTCAACAGCCGTTGAACAGGAAGTCACGCACAACAAGGGCCTTGCCATAGGTATTGCGACCTCCGGCTCTACGGGCGGCCAATTTCTTTTTGTGCCACTGTTGGCACTGCTGATTGGCACTTATGATTGGCGCATGGCCTTTGTTGCTTTGGGGCTCGGAACGGTCGTTATCATGGCCTGCGTGTACCGTTGGTTTCCACGACATTCGCCGCTTTCTTCTGATACCGTGATCTCGACGAGTTCACGACCCAACCTTTTGCAGGATGTTATCAGTATCTTGAAACTGCCCACATTTCAGATTCTGTTCTGGAGCTACTTAATTTGCGGATACACAACATCTGGCGTGATCGAAACACATTTTCTGCCCTATGCTTCCTTCTGTGGCTTTGGTCCTGTTCCCTCCGCCACCGCCTATGGGCTTTTGTCGGCTATTAATCTCGTCGGCATGATTCTAGCTGGATGGCTGACCGACCGCGTGAACAGACCGCTGCTGCTTGGCGGTATTTATCTCGTTCGCGGGCTCACTTTCGTCATCTTAATCAGTGTCGGCACCAGCTTTGAAACTCTAATATTCTTCTCGATCCTATTTGGTCTGGTTGATTACTCCACAGTACCGGTAACAGCCAGCCTAGTGGCGACGCATATTGGAAAAAGTGTCATGGGATTGGCCTTCGGCTTGATTTCGGCCGGGCATCAGATCGGTGCCGCCCTTGGCGCCTATTTCGGAGGTGTACTTTATGACCTTTATGCCCAATATGATTGGGTCTGGTGGTCATCGCTTTGGCTCGCTGTTTTTGCCGGTGTACTAGTATTCTTGATCAAAGAAAAACCGGAGGAAAATTCCGCACAAACTACATAGGTTTCTGAGCCCACAGCTCCTCAGTGTCTGAGAAGCCGACATATGCGCCGACGATCGCAATGTCAGAATTATCTTTATGGGCGTCATTTTTCGCTAAATGGCGACGGGAAAATGTGGCCGAAAGAGACATTCGGGGAAGATGTCCAATGTCCGCTTAAAGTAGCGATGATGTTTTTAAACAAGTTATGTTCCTGCTATGAATTGTAGCTATGCCCCCTAAACTGCACGTCTACCTAAAAAGGTTGATCCTTAGCTGAGGCCTAGGCGCAAAAATCACGTGGGCTGCACCCTAGAGTGCGGCGAAACATGTAACTGAACGCGCTTGATGATCCATATCCCATATCGAATGCAACAGAGCTGACTTTCTCTCCTGCGGCAAGCTTTGAAATGGCGTGAAGAACTCTAGCGTATCGCAACCACCTCGAAGGAGGCATGCCCGTTTCAGCGACGAATAATCTTTCGATAGTTTTGCGGCTGGCCGGAGCATTGGTAAGCCAAGTGTCGACCGACGTGATAATGCCCGGGTTAACGAGCGCAGCTTCGGCAACCCGACGAATTCGCGTGTCCTGGGGCATTGCTATAGAGAGAGGTACATCCCGTGCTGCAACAAGTTCATGGCGAAGTAGGTCATGAAGAGCATTATTGTGGTCGTTAGCACGGCCAGATTCTTTGTAGGGCATGGTGCTGGCCATCAAGGCGCTCATTAACGGCGTCATTTCCATGATTCGGCACATCTCACCGATTTTCTTGGCTTCGTCTTGGTTCACATCGACATAACGCATTTCGTTGTTTGCGCCATATCGCATCCAGTGTTCGACGTGCGGTGGAATCCACAACGTCATGGCCGGGCTGAGGAGCAGAACGCGACCCGGCGTGCCGACATACATGGACCCAGAAGCGGCAGAAATGAGCTGGCCGAAGTCGTGGGCGTGCCAGTCGTAGCTCTCACCAGATGTCGGCTTGACTGTCTCTCCTAGATAGCGGGGCACAACGGTTCCGGCAGGATTGTTGAGAGGATGGTGCTGCGGGTGGGTCATGAGTATTGACGATTCCTCGATATATTTTGTCTTTGCATCGACTGTAAGACATATAGAATTGATATAAAGTGCACAAGTATTTCGGGCAGGTTGTCCGCAATTTTGGATGACAGTTTGCTGACGCTATGAAAAACCGTACCTTAACAATTTGGCTCATGCTTGGGCATTTCGCCAACGATTGGCCGATCACTGCGCTCTGGTTGATCGTACCGGCAGTCGGCCTCTCGATGGGGCTTTCTCCCGTTGAGGTTGGCCTTCTATTTACCATTGGTAACTTCGGCGCCGCTCTTGCGTATCTGCCCGCCGGCATCCTCGCAGATCACGTTTCAAATCGCGGACGATTGTTGCTCGCAACATTTTGGTGGGTCAGCGCGGGCTATCTGTTAGCGGCCACAGCGTCCGGATTCTGGAGCCTTGCGTTGCTGCTTGCCCTTGCCGGGATGGGGGATGCCGCATGGCATCCAATTGCAACGGCCGTCCTGACGCGCGAAAACAAGGAGCGCCGCGCTTATGTGCTCGGTTTGCACGCCGTCGGTGGTTCAATGGCTGAAGTCCTGGCCCCACTTGCTGCCGGCGTGCTCCTGGCATATGTCGATTGGCGAACGGTGCTGGCGCTTTCGACAGTGCCCACCATGATTATGGGAATTTGCTTTATCTGGGTGGCCCGCACGATCCCGCAGGTTAAGAAAAAGCGGGTGAAAAAGCATGATTTTATTCATCTTCTGAATATTTGGCGTAAGGGCAACGGCCTCCGCATGGTGGCGATGATCTGCTTCTACAATATGTCATTGATGGCGCTTTTCAGCATGATTCCCCTTTACCTGGCGGCCCAGCATGGACTGGAAACCTGGATTGTTGGCCTGGTGATTTCAGGGATATTGATCTTTGGCGCGCTGGCCCAGCCCGGGATCGGAAAAGTTTCTGATGTTGTCGGGCGCAAAATTATTGTGGTCGGCGGAAACCTGATAGCAGGGCTGGCCTGTATCGCGCTTGTTTTCCAACCGTCCCTTTGGATTATGATCCTTGCAATGTTCGTTGCGATCACCCCACTGGTCGCGATCCGCGCAGCGGTTCTTGCGGGGGCGGTCGATCACTCTGACCGCAGCGAAGGGGCAACACTTGGCCTTGCCTTTGTGTTATTGGACGGGATCGGGGCGTTCGGTTCGTTGCTTGCCGGAGCCGCCGCCAACATTTCGTGGGTGTATATGTTTGGTCTTGCTGCCGCTTTCTCGATGAGCGCTGCTGCACTCGGTATATTCACAGTTTTCGGACGCACGGCAGGTTCAACGCCACGGACACAGTCTCCAACGAAAGCAGGACTTAGCTAATCCTATGCTCGCGGTTTCTTTGTCCACAGTGCCTAAAAATGCTAAACCCATTTTTATGATGGCGGGCACGAAAAACCTTAGCCCTGCTTATCGTTTATTGTCAGGCCCGTTCAAAAATCGCAGCCAAACCCTGACCGCCACCAATGCACATGGTTTCCAGCCCGTACTTCACATTGCGCCGATCCATTTCCCTGAGCAAAGTGGCAAGAATACGCCCACCTGTTGCCCCAACCGGGTGACCAAGCGAAATACCAGAACCGTTTACGTTCATCCGCTCAAAATCAGACTCGGTTAAATTCCAGTCACGAGTACACGCCAGAACCTGCGCTGCAAACGCCTCGTTCAGTTCAATAAGATCAATATCCTTGAGACTGAGCCCTGCCCGCTCAAGCGCCTTGGCAGTTGCGGGTACAGGTCCTATACCCATGATTTCAGGTCCAACACCAGCAACACTCCAGCTTACCATGCGGCCATAGGCTTTCAGACCCAGCTCAGCGGCAATTGCACGGGTGGTGACTACACAGGCTGAAGCCCCATCATTCTGCCCGCTTGCATTTCCAGCAGTGACGGTTGACTCGGGGTCAGCTTTACCGAGGATAGGCCGAAGCTTGGCCAGTCCGTCTACGGTTGCTTCCGGACGGGGATGCTCGTCTTTGGCAAAAACAGTGTCGCCCTTACGATTTGAAACAGTCACCGGTATAATCTCATCGTCGAAGTGCCCCGCGTCCTGCGCTGCCACCGCGCGACGATGGGATTCAACTGCAAACCGATCCTGCTCGTCTCGCGGAACATTGTGGCTGCGCCGTAAATTCTCCGCTGTTTCCAGCATGCCGCCTGCAACAGGAAAATTAATTCCACCTGCTGTGACACGACCCCGTGCCAGCGCATCATGAAACTCTAGCGATGTACCCTTGATCCCCCATCGTCCGGAAGTCGAATAGAACGGCGCGTTGGACATGGATTCAGCTCCGCCCGCTATCACCAGGGACGATCCACCGGTTGCAACTTGCATAACCGAATTGATGATTGCCTGCAGGCCAGAGCCACAACGGCGGTCCAGCTGATAGCCTCCAATACCGATCGGTAGTCCGGCATCGAGACCAACCACTCGCCCAACTGCCGGAGCATCCATCGAAGGATAGCATTGGGCAAAGATCACATCCTCGACTCGTTCAGCCAATCCCTCGCAACGAGAGAGCAAACCCTCAATGGCTATACGTCCAAGTTCATGAGCATGTAGATCCTTGAATTGGCCTCCGAAGCGGCCGACCGGCGTGCGAACTGGTTCACAAATTACAACTTCTTTTAGCATTTTTCTTTTCCTTACTTCTTTGAGTGGCAGGTTTATGTATTTCTATTCAGTGGTAATTTTAAAGATGGCGAAGAACCATCCGCCAGCAATCGTATCCTCACCTAAATTATATGAGACCTAGTTATTGATTTACACAATACGCGCACCAAAGGCTAGGGTAGTTAAGGTTGAACGCCTTCAGATAACTGCTCACCAATCCATTTTCTGAGCTTCCTAGTTTTTCACGGTTTCTCGCGCATATTGGAAACTGGTATAATGTATCAAGATCTTCACCATTACCATTGTATATAGAAGCAAAGCTTTTCATAAAGTGTGGGTAATAATATAGCCGTACATGCCTTTTAGCCCCTCCAAAGGCAGAGAGCATACGTTCGAACCGTGTCGGGTGCGCCAATTTTTTCAATGGCTTAGGTAATTTTCGCTTCACCCGTATTTTGCTCGGGGAAGCATGGGGTTGCCCAATGAAATTAAACCCAAACTGTTCCTCTAATTCCTCGCCGCCTTACACAATCTGCAGATAACCCAAATATTCATTGGTCGGAACGAAGAGGCCGGTGATCGGATCAAGCGTTAAGTTAGTATATTCTATCGCATTTGCCGCAAGCTTTAAGTCGCTCATCTAATCTTCCCCTCAATTATTTACTTGGATAGGAGACACTGACCCGCATCAGCATCCCATCTGGAAACCATTTGACCCCAACACGCTGACTATAGGCCCGCCATCTTACAAAATACCGCCACAGACCACTCGTTGGGTATTTCGGGAACTGCCCATCCTTCAGACACCACGAACCGCCAACTCCCGGCATTCTTGCCCTCAGATCAAAGCCAAACTGCAACATTAACGAGCCACCGCCGCCTTGCCAGATTGGCCCTTCTGCTCTAAATCCCTGATATCTCAGCCATTCCATAACGGCCTCAGGGCTTCTCAAATCACTGAATATTCGAAATAAACAGACTTTGGCGTCATCATCAGTATTGATCTCGTCCCAGTCGATATGATACAGCGCCGGAACGGCCTCCGTTGCCAACTCCGCAGCATTGGATTTAAGACAGGAACTGACATCCGGGAATTCCTTAATGGCCTTTTTCATGCCCAAAGTGATATTCATCGCTCCAAAGCCCGGCCTGTAAACCGGTGGATACTTTGGTGCCCGAAAATCCTCCGTCTGTACATAGCCAAACGCAAACAGCCCCAGAAACAAAGCCGCCGTTCCCGAAGCCGCCCACCGGTACCCAAACCGGCGCCCCGCATACCGAAACAAAGCTCCTGCCAGCCCCAAAATCAGGGCGATCAGGAGCACCAAAATCAGGACCATCATCACCAGCTCGCTGCCAAAAATCCGTTGCAGCACTAGCATCACTGTTAGCACGATCCCCAGAAATATCAATTTCTTCCGATGTCGTTTGATAAATCCCATTGCCTCAACCTCGCAAACTCAGCACGCAACCCTGACGATTGTTTATGGTAACCACATGGTTAATCCCACTGCCGTTCTTGCCGATTTCTAAAATTCACTCTGCCGTGGCAATGGTTCCAGTAGGATGGAATTCACCTTCCGGAAGATCGCCAGACATCACCTGTTTATAGGCATGCCAAGTTGCGTGGCCGATAAGCGGCAGAGTGAATATTAGCCCGATCCCGGCTGTGGCTAGGCCAATTCCGATGAATATCACGATAATCATTGCCCATAGGATCATTGCGTTACGGTTATGAGCGACCGCATAGGCACTCGTAATGATTGACGGTAAAAGCACAGAATTTCGGTCTATCATCATCGGCATGGAAAAAGCACCGACAAAGAAGATACAAGTGGCAAAAACAGCGCCAACAACGGCCATGGAAATCCCGAAATATACACCTTCCATACTAAGAGAACGCATCAAGATGATGCCCCAGTCCGGCATAACACCCGGGAAATTCAATGCAAAAACTGTGAAGGAAATGCGGATCCAAATCTGAAAAACAAAGGCAAGCGCTATACCAAAGCCAAAAATTCCCAATTTATTGTAGCGCGCGGCGGTAACCGTAGCCCAAAGAGAGACCTTCTCGCCAGCAGCATGACGACGGCTAATTTCGTAAAACCCAATCCCGACAGCAGGGCCGATAAGGAGAAAGCCGGTCAGGCCGGGCAGGATTAAATACGGCCAGCCCAAGAAGTAGAAACCAAAAGATAAAATTAGCCCGATGATAATGAACAAAGCGGCATAGCTGACACTTACAGCAGTGTTGGCTTTCAGGTCCCTCCAGCCAGCGGCGAGCCATTTCCAGACATCTTCCGTACCAACTTCGCCTACCAAGGCCATCTCCTTGATTAGGAAAATGACATTTTGTGGTCTGTGATGCGGTTGCGGGGTTTGTGATTCGTGTGGTTGTGGCGTGCTTGCTGGTGGCTCCCCAATAGGTGTGGTGTTTTCTTCATTTTTCATGTGTCCTCCCAAGTACACCTATATATCCGAGAAGCCTAAAAGGATTATGAGGTATAGTAAAGTCTCCTAGAGGTTTCAAAAGGAGTAAGGCCGATCTTTTTAATCACCGCCGCCGGACCACGCCCATAGGCATATCGGAAAGCCGCTTCATCTCAGATGTTTCAAACAGAGCCGGGTTGTCCAGAAAATTTAGCATCATGTCCGTGGCATCGCCACCCCAGAAAATCTCGCCTTCCGCTACGAACGTCGGCACACCAAACACGCCAGCGGTGATCGCTTGGTCGGTGTTACTGCGTAAAGTCTCTTTGACTTGTGGGCGAGACATGGCTGCTTCAGGATCGGGAATACCTAAAGCCTGCGCCATCGCCTCAACGCCCTCTCGCGTATCAGGTTGTAGGCCTCTCCCGTAAATCACGTCGTAAACAGCGCGGACATGTTCGATCCGGCTACCTGCGGCCACGCACAAGCGAAGTGCGGGAAGCGGATTATAAGGATGGCTTGGAGGCATTGTGAAAGGGATGCCCAACTGGTCGGCATTCCATTTAAAAAATCGATAGACAAAGCGTCGTTTAGGCAGAACTTCTGCCGGTCCAAGCTGCCCCCAATGCTTCAACAGGCTCCCAAAAACCACAGGAACAAGTGTGACTTCCACGTTACTTGGTAACTTGGAAAATTGGGCCATTTGCAGATATGCAAAAGGTGAAATAAAATCGAAATACCAGGTGACTTTGGTCATGTCCGGCAGCTCCGTGCATTAGCTGACACAAATATTATTACGAGACTTACTCGCACAATCGTTTATCCTATGTTCAAAAATAACGGAGTCAACCAACATGATCGACCTTTACACTTCCCCCACACCAAATGGCTGGAAGGCCGCGATGATGCTCGAAGAAATTGCTTTGGATTATACCGTCAAATACATTGATCTGGCCGCCGGGGATCAGCATAAACCCGCATTTCTTGAAATGAATCCAAATGGGCGGATACCCGTAATTGTGGATCGCGATGCGAACGACCTTACCGTATTTGATTCAAACGCTATCTTGTTCTACCTCGCGGAAAAAACAGGAAAACTTATACCCACATCTGGTCCCGCGCGCCACGACGTAATGCAATGGATGATGTTTCAGGCCAGCGGGATTGGACCCATGCAGGGGCAGGCCGTAGCTTTCGAGCGTTATTTTCCTGAAGATGTGCCGGCTGCCCGAACCCGGTATCACAATGAAACCCGCAGGCTCTACGCCGTGCTGAACACTCAGCTCTCGAACCGTGAATGGCTGGCCGGTGATTTTTCAATTGCTGATATTTCAAATTGGTCCTGGATCCGCAGTCATAGATGGGCTCGCATTCCAACTGACGGCTTGCCTCACCTTGAACGCTGGATGGGCCAGCTGCGCGCTCGACCTGCCTGCGAGAGGGGCCTCAATATTCCGCCTTCGGCGGGGCGCGCGGATGCGGTCAAATCACTCGGCAGCGCGATGACGACAACATGACAGAAGAAAAACCAGCGATAGGCATCAATGGGATGGCTCACGTGATTTTGACGGTTAGCCAGTTCGATAAAGCTCGCACATTTTATTCAGGGCTTTTGCCACAATTTGGTATGGCCCTAGTCCAGGATGGTCCGGATTTCTGCTACCATGTTGGCGCCCGCACCGCGATCGGAGTCCGCAAATGTGACCCTGAGTTTGAAGGCGAGCGCTTTCAACAATATCGAGTTGGATTACATCATCTGTGCCTTCGCGCTCGGTCACGTGAAGACGTTGATAAAACGGCATCGCTAGCCGCCGATTTGGGGGCAACTATTATCCGTGGCCCAGAGGAACGTGACTGGGCGCCCGGTTACTACTACGTGTTGTTCGAAGATCCAGATGGCATCCGTCTGGAAGTCAATTTCATACCCGGCGCGGGATTACTAAAAGAAGGTGAAAATTTCGGATCCGCAGACGATTATGTTCGCGTGGGGGGACAGGACCTGGTGGACGACAATTAGCAGAGTGACGTTATCCAGACGTCACACATCGCGGCAAAATTATCTTCCGTCGATGCCACTGCTTATTGAACCCGATAATAATATGATCGCATTTTTAATGTTGCACTGCTGACGTCTCTATTACATTGACAACAACCGCTGTATTTGCAGTATTGGTACCGAAAAATAATAATAATCAGGGAGTGAACAATGTCCGAATCCGATCAAGAATTATTTAACCTCGCAATGTCTGAAGACGCGCAACCACTGATGTATGCGGTAAAAAAGCATATTCAGGAAAATGTTGACCCTATTTCCGATGAATTCTTTGCCCTCGACAAGGGGAAGGAAGACCGCTGGGTTTGGCATCCACGCCAAATGGAATTGCTCGACGGCGCCAAAGCGAAAGCAAAAGAATCTGGATTATGGAATTTCTTTTTGCCGGACGCTGAAACTGGCGAAGGGTTAAGCAATCTTGACTATGCCTACATTGCCGCCGAACTGGGTAAAAACCCGCTAGCGCCAGAGACCCTCAATTGTAGTGCTCCGGATACTGGAAATATGGAAGTGTTGGAGCGGGTAGGCACACCCGCCCAGAAGGCAAAGTGGCTAACTCCGTTGTTGAACGGCGAGATTCGTTCTGCGTACGCGATGACAGAGCCCAGCGTCGCCTCGTCTGATGCGAAGAATGTTTCCACACGAGCCGTTCTAGAGAATGGCGAATGGGTTATCAACGGCGAAAAATTCTACATTTCCGGCGCCGGCGACCCACGGTGCAAAATCATGATCGTCATGGTCAAAACCAGCCCAGACGCCGCTTCCTCAAAGCAACAGTCTCAGATCCTGGTACCCATTGACACCCCTGGCGTTGATATTGTGGAAGGCATGCAATTCTTCGGCGAAGACGGCGCGCCACACGGTCATATGCGCATCATTTTCGACAATGTACGGGTACCAGAAGAGAATATTTTGTTAGGCGAAGGCCGCGGCTTCGAAATTTCGCAAGTGCGACTTGGGCCAGGCCGGATACATCATTGTATGCGTTCCATCGGCCAAGCGGAAAAGGCGCTAGAGTTAATGGTCAAACGCGCAGGCAGCCGAGAAGCTTTTGGTAAACCAATATTAAAGCTCGGTAAGAATGTTGAAGTCATTGCCCGTGCGCGTATTGAAATCGATGCAATGCGATTAATGGTGCTGCAAGCAGCGAAAGCAATGGACGTACTGGGAAATCGGGAAGCCCGGATTTATGTTAGTGCCGTAAAAGCGATGGTTCCGGAAAAGGTATGCCAGATTATCGACCAGGCAATTCAGATACATGGTGCAACGGGTGTCTCACAATGGACGCCATTACCCAGCATGTATGCCATGCAACGGATTTTACGTCTTGCTGATGGCCCTGATGAAGTTCATCATATGGTCGTTGGCCGCGCCGAAGCACAGAAACATGATTGTTGGTAGAATCTAGCATTAGACCGTTTAGTAATTTAAATTGAATTCATCCCACGATTTTACCTCTCTTCAGATGGAAGAAATATCGTGGGATGAATAATCGTATGTAACAGGGCACCTACCCGAACTAATCATGATTTAGGCCGATTTACGGGATCTAACACCCTCACATAACACTCAAAGAACGTTTGAAGTGTATGCGCGGTTTGCTGTCGGACTGATCACCAATTGATTAATACAAATCCGTTCATGCATCTGTGCGAGAAACAAGATCGTTTGACCCAAGTCTTCAGCTTGTAACATAACTTCCTTTTGCTCGTCCGTAATTGGCACCGGCCGATTATCAAGAATTGGCGTCGCCACCTCACCGGGACATAAAGCACAAGATCGAATCCCATGGATTGCTTCTTCCATATTAATAGATTCACTCATCGCGACCATGCCATGTTTCGCCGCGTTATAGGCAGGGCCGGTCATTTTCGAGACATGCACACCCGCCCAGGATGCGACATTGATTATCAACCCAGATTTTTGCTCTCTCATTATCGGCAAGACCGCGCTACAGCAGTAAAAGGCACCATTGAGATCAATACTAATAACGTCGTCCCATCCTTTGGTACTGACGTCATTCCAAGATCTAGCCTTCACGTTGATACCAGCACTTAGAACCGCGATATCAAGACGCCCGAACTTTTCGCTGATACGTGCGACTACCCGTTCGACTGCCGTTGCATCCGCTACATCTAGCTCCTCGATTACAGGCTCGATGCCAAAAGTTCTTACAAGCTCCGCGGTTTCATCGAGATTAGATCTTCGGCGGCCAGACAGAATAACATTCATACCCGCACTCGCCAGAGAAACCGCGGCCGCTTGACCAATTCCTGTCCCTGCACCGGTAATCCAGGCTACTTTTTTTGTAAGGTCGCGTTGATAGCCAACTTCATTCGATGTGGAAGAATTCGCCATAGATGGTATCCCTTATTTTTTTCTATTTTTATGATGATTACGTTTCTACGCAGAAAAGTCACGATAATATGGAAACTATCCGGCACAAACACAGTACTTCTGTCAGCACCGACCCCGTAATGTAAGAAAGCAAGCAAATCCAATTTCGCATGGTTTCATTCACTCTGAATTACGATCAGCCCCAAAAGCGCCCCTATTTAAATTGAAAAAAGTAATATATTTCAATCAATTAGCGCACAATAGTCGATGGTGAAAAATGCAGTGTAGCATCTCATTATCAAAAGAGTTTAATAGAAATACACCCAAAAGTTGTGTAATAAATTTTTGGATTCCAGATTAGCACGCTCAACTACACCCGCATATATTTTTCTCTATGTCAAAAAAACACAAGTAATAATTATCTTGGATGATCAATTTTGCAAACTGTCTCCACAATTCATGAATACACTAACAACAATTAATTGCAAAACTGCGCGTTTTTGTGGCTTTTTCTACATTATTTAACCTGATAACCACATAAAGGACGGCAAAACAAAGCGACTCCAATGCGGCATAAAGAGTGAAATAGCATTATTTACCTTGACAATCGGGCTTCCAATTTCATACTTCATACTCCTTTTAAGGGTTTAGGATAAAAAGTAATGCGTACGGACAACCTAAAAAAATCAATTTCGGAAAACTCATTTTTGCTCTCCCTGCCGCGTATTCTCATCGTGGATAGTGATAGATCGTTTGTCTCAGAATTATCTGATTACATGGTGGAGAATGGCTTCGTCGTCGACATGGCAACAAGCATCCAACAAGCCTTTGAGATAGGCGCAGACCGCTTTTATGACATCGTGATTGTGAACACTCACGTAGTGGGCGTAAGCGGAATACATTTGATTAATTCAATCAATGAAGAAATGGGTGTCATAAAGATTGCAATAATTGATGATCACTCACAAGAAACCGCAAAAATCGCGGCCCTTGAAGCCGGCGCCAATGATTGCCTGTCTAAGCCAGTAAACTGCCGAGAACTCATATTACGAATTCGACATCAAAAGAAACTGAATGTGGCGGCCGATACCTCGGATGCTCCACCCTTCGTCGCAGTCACCACAAAACAAGAGATTTACTCGCCCACTCAAAAGAAACTTAATTTAAGTGGAAATGAATTTCAATTGATGGTGCTGTTCATGAATAATAGCAATGAAGTGATAACACGAGATTTCATTTCTGCTGAAATTTACTCTACGCAATGGACTTACGAAGATCGACGAATTGATAATTTGGTTGCCAATCTCCGAAAAGTTATAGAACCGGTAGGCGAACCGCCCATTTACATAAAAACTGTCCGGAACAAAGGCTATGTTTTCGTTGGAGGTGCGGAAATTAGCGCAACGTAATTGACTTAAATTTCAATAGGTACCTCACGCTATGCAGTGTCTTTCCGAAATTTCATGGTTATCCATCAAACATCCTTTGCAAGCGGCAAGTAATCTTTGATAATGCAATTGTCGAGGTGAATCCTGGCGCCATATTAATCCAATCGATCTAGTAACAGGAAATCCTTGAATTTTACGGAGCTTCACTCGGTCTTCTTTTCCAAATTCAGACACTACATAGTATTCAGGAAAAAATGATAATCCTTTACCGATGGATACCATTTGCCGGATAGCGTCCAAATTGTTGCCTACATACTCTTTGTGTATTGACGCGCCAACGGCGTCGCAAAATTCTTGGAGTCTCTTGCGATAACAAGTATAGTCATAGGATAATCCGAAAAACTTCTCGCCCTTGAACATTTCGGGCAAAAGACGTTCGCATTGGGAAAATTCGTGATCAATTGGAATACCAATCCACAAGGGTTCGGCGATAAGCTCATCATATACCAGCGTTGTTAGATCCTCGAACGGGGAAGTTAACGCGCAATCCAATTCACCATTTATTAGGCCTTCGTGCATATCGCCCCAACTGCTCTCCATAATACAAATTTCCAATCCTGAATATTGTGTGTTTAGTGCAGGCAAGAGATACGGCAGAAAATATGGACCAAAAGTTGGGCCTACTCCCAACCGAATTTTTCTTCCAAGATTATCATTAGTACTAGCAGCCGTGTCCATTATCTCCGTCAGGCCTGCCAAAACGCTTTTAGATTGATCGATTATCTTATGCCCAACTGGCGTCGGCCAAGCCCCATTCCTGGACCTTTCGATAAGAGTTACTTGAAGCCGATCTTCCAAAAGCTGGATTTGTATCGATAAAGTCGGCTGCGAAACATGGCACAGCCGAGCGGCCTCCGAAAAATTACCAGTTTTGCTGACCGCAACTAAATACTCAAGTTGCCGGGGGGAAGGTCGAAAGCACGCCATACGATTGATCTCTCTTGTACATACTACTTACTTCCTTGTTATATAGGAAAGCCCAATAACGGGAACAACCAGCGAACCGCTAATTATCCAAACTTGCTTTTAGAAACCCTAAAATCAGAGCCATACAGTTTCTCTATACTGCACATAACCATTATGAATTTGATCCTCAATCAAAACGGCTTAGATTTCGATTAATGTGAATTGAATGGAAGACGAAAGCAATTAAGGACCTAACATTAAGGTTAGTTATTGTTATCGTCACAACATAGTTTGACGTAATTTTGAGCGCTGTTTCAAAGCGCTAATCTAGATCGTTGGAGAGAAACAAATGTTTCCTCCCAAGCTTTCAATTGTCGGCAATCAATCCACTTTTTAGAAACATTTGATTCGCGCCGGCACATTATACTGCGCGGGAGATACTCCATGACTGCTCAAGCCAAGCCAAGGTCCTCATGCACCACAGCTAACTTAAATAGTGCGCAAGAATCCTTCACTATTCAGGAATTAAGGATACTTGCCGCTCGCGCAAGTACCCTAGAAGAACGGTTAACGGGACAATACGTCCCAAAGGAAACGCAGAAGAATTTTGCCCTAGCAAAAAGCCGTTTCAAGACTTGGATTAAATCGGCATCTGGAGGAGATCCTTTCTTGATGGGCGATATACTGGCAGAGCAGAGAATAGATCCGTCGAAAGCAGAACCGCTATTTGGCGACGTAACGCTCGGATCCAACCAGCATCTTCCAGAATGGACGAACTTATTAAAACAGCTGCTCAGCAACCACAAGGAAAATGAACCCACTCATGAAGCATATAAGGCCCTGCCAAAAGATTTGCTTTCCCACGAGAAGATTTTCTACCCCTTGGTCGAAAAAGCAAGGCACTTGCGAGATGTCAAAACCGAAGATAATTGGCTGCAAAACCTATCGTGTGAAGCACTTTTGGATCTGGATTTTGCTTTACTTGAGTCCATTTCAGACTGCTGTATCAAGGCAACAAATACTGCGGCAAAATTTGGTATTAGCAGCGAGCAAAATACCACTATTCAAATAGTAAATAAGGAGGGGCTGAAAAAATTCTTCTATAAACGACCCGTACTTGCGCGGCTGATTACAACAATGGCCGCGCAATGGCAAGCCACCACCCTGGAATTTTTGGAGCGATTATATCAGGACTTAAGCACCGAAATTTTTTCGTTGACGCAGACCCATACTACAGGAAAGGTCACAAATATCGAATATGGCCTTTCTGAATTATATAATGAAGGAAAATCTGTCTATAAGCTGACTTTTGAGAATAATCTTAGTATTGGATACAAACCAAGGGATTTACGTATTGATCAAGCATGGAACACACTGATTCAATGGCTTGATAGTCATGGCGCCCCGCTGTCCGCCGGAGTTCCAAATACGCAAGTGTGCAATGGTTACGGTTGGGTGGAATGGATCGCTCCCAAATCATGCGAGACAATCGCAGAAGCAGAGGAATTCTTTCAACGCTCAGGCGCCACTCTTTGCTTAATCCGATTACTTCAAGGGAACGACTTTCATTTTGGAAATATAATCGGATCCGGCACTACACCTATCCCGCTTGATCTTGAAACAATTGTACAAGCACAACCGAAGAGAAACACTCAATTGCTAGGTGCGGAAAAGGCATTCGAAAAGGCTTCTGAGGCCATTGTAAATTCTGTCTTAAACACAGGATATCTACCGGGCTGGTTTAGCACTTCAAATGAGCAAACGGCCCGGCTGGGCGGCCTCGATAATGTAGAATTATCCTCTACTCCTATTGATAGCACTAATTCTCAAAGCCGGAAAATCTCTAACAAAAATACTCACTATCACAATATCCCTAGTTTGCATGGATCATTATTGAACGTGAAAGAATATGAAAAACTCGTAATTGCGGGCTATGAAGCAATGTTCGCCTTTTTCATCAAGCATGGGCCAAGAGTCATTGAATTTGGTGGCCCGCTAGACACTTTTCAAAATGTCTCCTTCCGTTCAATTTTGAGGCCGACACATGTTTATACGAAGATGATGGAAAAGGCCCTCAAACCCAAAAATTTGGGTAACGGTGTTACTTGGAATTCGTATTTTGACATGTTGCTCCGATCAGAATTTACGCGAGAAGAATTCAACGCAACTGCAGTGTTTAGAAACTATGAAAGAGCCTGTCTTACGACATTTAATATTCCCTTTTATAGCGGCACCCCGACATCTGTGAACCTGTTGTGCGGCGATCAACGCATCGTCAAAGACTTTTTCAATGTTCCTTGCCTCGATCAAGTTAAATCACGCCTGCAAAACTTGAACTCCGAAATACTCAAGGGTGATCGCCTCATGATCCAGCAATGTATTAGCGTCACTAAGATAGTTGAACCCCATGGTTCGTTGCCGGCCGCAAAAGGATCATTTTTGGCTCCAGCGAGTAACAAGAGGATTATTGAACAAGCAAAAATCTTGGAAAAGGAAATCAATAAGTCGGCCTTGAAATCCGGTGGTGGATCAGCTTGGCTTGGGTTATTACCGGTTACAGCTGATGAGCGTAAATTACAACTCAGCATACTCCCACCATCGTTTTTTTGTGGCACACTTGGAATAGGCCTTTTTCAAGCCGCACTTTACAAAATAACCAGTGAAGAAATCTATCGAAGCCGTGCTGTCGAAACAACTGCGATTGTTCTCGAGCGCGCAAGGGATATTGCCCAAATGCAACGCATGGGACACTCCATGTCGCTCGGACTTGGATTTGGCCTTGGAGGAATTATTTACGCCCTTGTAGCCTTTGCTGATATGCTGAATGAAAGTCGATATTTAAGCTTTGCGCAAATCTTCGCACAAACAATAACGCCTGCGAAAATAGCATCCAGTAAAGATTGCGGGCTGATGTCTGGGGTTGCCGGATCGATGATCGGTCTCCAAGCTTTTTATCATCGGTATCCCAGCCCAGAAATCGCAAATCAGATCCGAGATTGCGGACGGCATCTTTTGGATAGTTCAACCGCCCTAACTTGTGGAAGTAAAGCTTGGAGAAGCCAGAACTGGGCCGTACCTTTAACGGGACTAATGCATGGTGCCAGCGGCATCGCGCTCGCACTCTCCCGCGCAGCAAAAGTATTCAATCTACCGCAATTTAATGACGCGGCAATAGATGGTCTTGAATATGAAAGTGCTTTACGAAACAGGTTTGGATCTTGGCCAGACTTACGGGATGTAGACAATTCAACTGATTTTTCTCCAGCACCTCAATTACTTGGATATGCTAATGGTTTGGCAGGTATCGGTTTGGTGCGTCTGGAGCTTGAAGCACTAAAAAGCCCCTATACCAGCTATTCAGAAGATATAGACTACGCAGTAAAAAGATTATCCAATCAGTCGTTATCAGACGCCGACGATCTTTTTTCCGGAAATATCGGTATCCTATTTTTTCTGGTCCGAGCTGCGCGAGACACCCGCAATAAAAAACTAGAAAAGCAGGCGCTCTCACAAATTTCTAGTGTTTTAATAAACGCTCAAAAGAAAAAAAGCTTTCAGTGGCGGGTGGGAAATGACGCCGAGAATCCTGGTTTCTTTAACGGTGCTGCTGGGGTCGGAATGGCACTTTTACAAATTGCCTCTCCCGATCAAATTCCGGACATTCTCTCATTGAGGCATAGCAATTAAAGTACCAAACGGTTTTCCCGAAATACCAAAAGAAAGTTATAGAACCGTCATACTTAAGGGTAGCAAAAATATCATACCCATTTAACTATTTCCAAGTTCGCGAAGCGCGCTAATCTCTCGAGTTCTTTGCTTAGCTTAGCTCTTCTATTCTCCGACCACTTTACGCTGGATTCAGGCCAAAACTGGATAACCTGCAGAGCCTTATCTTTACGGTCCGCTTTTAGTTCTATGCGGCCGATAAAACGATTCCCTTCAAGCAGAGGATAAACATAATACCCCCATTTTCGTTTGGCGGCTGGAACGAAAATCTCGATCCGGTAGTCAAAGCCAAATAGCTTAGCAAGGCGCGATCGATTACGTATTGATGGATCAAACGGATTTAAAATCCTCAATCGGGACGTCGGAGAAGGTGCTGTATTTAGTCGGTCTTCAATATTTATTGGCGCAACGGCTTTTGACCAATTTCCGTCAACATCTTCGATTTCTACGGGGATCAGCTCCTTGCTGTATTGTTCGGCCCAGTTTTTAACCTCTGCCCGATCCGTAGCCGCCCAAAACCGTTGAATATCTCCCAGAGATCCGAAACCCAATCGACTTAACGCCGCAGTGCAAAGCCAATTGACTTGTGCCTCGTCCTCATGATCAAATTCAAGAATTTCGGCGGGTATGATCCGCTCAGACAAATCATAGAATTTCTTGAAGCTTTCGCGATGAGATGTCGACAATTCACCGGAGTACCACATCTGATCAAGCATCAACTTATGGGGCGGTCGAGACCACATCTTCTGTTTCCCCGTTACCCTTGTGTCGAACGCGTGTGTAGAAAGCGGTCCTTCTTTTTCTATCCGGGCTCGTATTTCGTCACGACCTGTTTTGCCGAGTGGTGTGCGATAGTAATTTGAATTTTGAACACGCTCTCCCAACCGGGAAAATTGCCGTCTCCACATTGGGTAAAATTCCATCGGAAGAACGGAAGCATCGTGTGTAAAATGCTCGAAAATATCACGATCTTTTGCCAAAAGTTTATCAAGCATTCCTTCGCGGTAATTCTGATTGCGGCTCCATAAAATGTGATGATGCGCCCGGGATACATTCTGAATTGTATCCAATTGAACAAACCCGAGATTTTTTATGATTTCCAAGGTGTCAACAGAACCAGTCGGCGCTGCCGAAAGCAAATTTGTATGTAGCCACAGCCTTCGAGCTGTTCGATTTTCTATCTTTAATACCATGGTATTCTTTATGACATGTTTTTACGCCTGCACAACATTCGTCTAATAACAGATCAGTTAAGGTGATATGGCATAATTGAAATTATGATTTTAAAGCAGAATATCTTGGATTTGTTTATGGTTCCAACAAAACTGGAAGCGGCAGAGTAAACATACGGTGGTTCCCGTGACTCGTTCTCAAGAGCGGTCATTGCCAAGAGCCATAACTCGTCGAGTTATTGCTAATAGTCGGTCACAGGCGTCGATCAAACAGGGTGATAAACACTCGCAATACATTTTGTCAAAATTAGCGGCCGCGCGCTTTGTCGAGATCTACCATAATCTTGTCAATCATCACGAAAACCGCATCTCTTGATGCTGTACTTTTACCGCCAGCACTTGGCTCTTCTTGTGCTTGAACACCAAACATTCCAGTGCGATAAACACTGATCGGAAACTCAATAAACCGGTCAAGAACGACGCGCGCTTCTGGATTTTCCGTGACAACTTCTTCGCCTTTCAGGTAAGTCTGCAGATTCAGGGAAACTGTTGTTGCACATTGCGTCCCCAATAACCCAAAGCTGTTGCTCGCGACATTCAATAAAACATTCATTCTCCTATGATAACGCGTTTTTTGATCAGAGAGTTCATCATACCATTACAATAACACTGGCCGTAGAAATTTTTTTCAAACCCCATTATTCAAGACTGTTTATTGTCAGCATCCGATTAAGGAAGAATATACTCGGGCACGCGCCGGTGCCACCCCGTATCTAGTCCTGTGCTGTTCTAATTGTAACTGCCATCAGAGAAATCGCATCGATCGGTGATGGAGCATCCCTAGAAAACCTTAACAAGGGAAACTTTAGCAACATATTGAAAGACGGCTATGTCTGAGCCTCGAGGTTCTGATTTGGACTCTTGTTTTTTTTAGCACCCGAAAAAACACCTGAATAATATCCACGGCTGTGTCACAGTGGTTGCCACAACAGATGACCTTTTAGAGCTGCATAGCTTACAGTTTAGAATACATTCCAACCCTGTAATAAGTTGATATCGATGTCCATTACTAAGAGGAAAGAATAGTGCCGCTGGGGTGACTTGAACACCCGACCTATGCATTACGAATTTTAACGTCCAGACCTTTGAATTACTTTGGATATGGCAGGCTAGCGCACGCTAACGCCTTATAAGTACTGATCTATTTTTGGCAGCTGTTTTGGACAGAGCCAGACGACGTTTGCCAAGGTTGGACACAGATTCCCTACTATGGCCCTACTAATTACAACCCCACCCTACTAACGGGGAATAACGGCACCTTTGGTCATGCCGCTCTCGGTCCAGATGAGTTGGCTGTCATAGGAGATCAATCTGAGCATTGACGAATATTGGTTGCGCCGAATGTCCGCTTTTTGACGTAAAGCCGTCCCCGATGATATTCGCGCTCTATGTCCACCAATGACCCAAAGCGGAAGTGCGCAGGTTTGTCCAAACTTCCACTCTGCGGGCAAATCCGCCGAAATATTTTGCCATGCTATCCAGATAGAGGCACAAAATTAATAAGCATTTCGGTACTGTTACTATTACGCGCCAAATCTTGGTTCTGGAACACCTTGGATGCCCAGGTCATAGATGGCAAACAGGCTTCCGCGCAGGACACCATCATCGGGAAAACGTGGAAGAGGAGGTTTTGCCATCGAAGTTACATATAAAACATCCATTTTTGGGCCGCCGAAATTGACACTCGTAACTTTCTTAACAGGCATCTCTATAATCCGGTCAATCATACCATCAGGCGCATAACGTACAAGTTTGCCATCATAAACAAGCGCATTCCACAGGTACCCTTCGGCATCTACTGTTGATCCATCTGCCGCGCCACCGTTACGACAGTCAACTTTGGCAAACGTGCGCCGATTTGAAAGGTTTCCCGTGTCAATATCATAGTCATAGGCCCAAATCTCACCTGTCCAGGTGTCCTGAAAATAGAAAGTTTTATCATCGGGGCTGAAGCACGGGCCGTTGGAACAGATTATTCCATCCTCTACCTTTGTGACGATTAAATCCGGATCTACTCGATAAAGAGCACCAGATGGGCCTTCTTCCTTTGTATCCATAGAGCCTGCAAAGAAGCGGCCTAGTCTATCAACCTTACCATCATTGATGCGGTTATTAGGTATATCTGGTTCCGGGTCGTGAAAAAGGTCACATTCTCCAGTTCCAAAATCCAGTAGATGGAACCCCTGCTGCAATGATACGATAGCACCTTCGCCATTTTTTCTTAGGGCCATAGATCCGATTTTTCCTGGCACGTCCCAAGCGCGTATCTCGGTTCCTTCGGCGGTGCAGCGAAAGACACGCCCGTCTATCGAATCTATAAAATAAAGGCGCTGCTGGTCGATATCCCAAACTGGCCCTTCTCCAAGAGTGGTTTTTACATCCAATAAAACTTCGATACGCATTTATTGCCTCCATCAATCATGACTGAATATTTGACTGCTAGAAAGCGACCTGATCGCCGCCTTTTAGTGAAAGAATCTCCCGAGCTTCGTCTGGTGTGGCAACACTCAGGCCAAGACCTTCTATGATCTTTCGAACTTTTGTAACCTGAACTGCACTGGACGTCGCAAGCTCACCTTTTCCGGCCCAAATACTATCTTCCAGCCCAACCCTCACATTGCCTCCAAGGGCGGCAGCTTGTGCAGCAATTCTGAACTGATTTGACCCTGCTCCAAGAACTGACCAGCGATAGTCCGTTCCAAATAATCGATCCGCTGTACGTTTCATATGCATAACGTCTTCTGGATGGGGTCCTATGCCTCCAAGAAGTCCAAATACTGATTGGACAAAGAACGGGGCTTTGACCAATCCACGATCTGCAAAGTGTGCGAGATTGTAGAGGTGAGAAATATCATAGCACTCAAATTCAAATCGCGTGCCATTGCCATAACATGTCGACAACACATACTCGATGTCTTTGAAGGAGTTTCTGAAGACTAGATCGCGCGAACCTTCAAGATGCTCTCGTTCCCATTCAAACTTGAATTCCTTGTATTTATTGAGAAGCGGAAACAGTCCAAAATTCATGGACCCCATGTTAAGAGAAGCTACTTCAGGCTGATATGTGGCTGCAGGGCTCACGCGTTCTTGAACTGTCATATATGGGCTGCCGCCCGTGGTAATATTGACAACTGCATTAGTGCCTTGTTTGATGCGAGGCAAAAAAGGTGCAAAGGCTTCTGGATTTTGGTCAGGTTGGCCGGTTTCAGGATTGCGGGCATGAAGATGTAGGATAGCTGCTCCGGCCTCAGCGGCCGCCAGGGCATCTGCGGCAATTTCATCGGCGGTGATAGGCAGATGAGGCGTCATGCTTGGCGTGTGAATGGCGCCTGTTACTGCGCAGGTAATAATAACTTTACCTTTTTGCGATTGGGTTGTCATTGTCTCACTTTCTGATCCTGACGATGAATTTCATTGCTATAGAGCCTCCACATTTCCATCGACTGCGAGAGACTGACCTGATAAGTTTTTGCCAACATCGGAAAGCACAAAAGCCACGGTGTTAGCGATATCGTCCATGGTGACCATTCGGCGGAGTGATATATTTTTCAGATATTCCGCCTCCATATCTTCGTAGCAAACGCCAATCTGTTCAGCGCGATTACGAATTACTCCTTCCATGCGGGCCCCTTCCACAATGCCGGGAAGAATTGCGTTCACTCGGATATTGTCCGGTCCCAATTCTTTGGCAAGGCTTTGCGTAAGACCAATGATTCCGAATTTTGCAGAAGAATACGGTGTTCTGAAGGCATATCCGTGTTTGCCTGCCGCTGATGACATGTTCACAATTGAGCCGCCACCGGCCTCCTTAATCATTGAAACGGCACTTCGTGCGCACAGAAATTGGCCGGTAAGGTCTATATCAATACACCGCTTCCAGTCTTCTATAGAAATGTCCTCAATCTTGCTTGTGGGACCCGCTATTCCAGCGTTGTTGATTAAAGAGTCCAATCCACCAAGTTGTTGTTTCACAGCCTCAAAAAAGGCTTCTACAGCGGCTGGGTCGGAAACATCAGCGTTCATAGCCAAACAATTGCCGAGCTCTTTGCGGGCAAATTTGATTGCCGTATCGTCAACATCGCAAATCGCCAGTATTGCTCCTTGCATTGATAAAGCCTTTGCAATGGCAAAGCCAATGCCATTGGCACCTGCTGTTATCACTACGCGTTGTCCTTTCAAACCCGGCAATTGAAACTGGTTAATATTTTCCAAATTACTCACTCCTTTTTTCCCGCAATGCGATAACAGCAGCGAGAATTACCAATCCAAAAAATACGGAACGAAAAGCAAACGGTAAGGTTGTACCTGCAAGCAGTGTTTGCATGGCGGTCAGTAAAAGTGCGCCCCCGAGCATACCCAGGTAATGGCCGCGCCCACCGGTAATCAATGCTCCGCCAACCACAACGACCGCAATAGAAGGAAGCATGTAATCATCTCCCATGCCTAGGCTTGCCTGTCCCGAAAATCCAGTCAATAAAATCCCAACCAGAGCGGCACAAAGAGCTGACAATATATAGACGCCAATCAGGACTTTGTTGGTCTTTACACCTGACAAACGTGCGGCTTCCTCACTGTTGCCGACTGCATAAATTCGCCGTCCGAATGCAGTACGGCTCAGTAGCAAAACACCAAACATGCCGAAGATTGACAATAAAAATATGACCGGTGTAATGCCCAATGCTTTGCCCGTCATCAGCCAGCGCAGGGCTGGAGCGGCAAAGCCTGAAGGCGTGCCATCTGAGTAAATCAGCGCCGCGCCCTGTATTATCCCGTTCATTGCAAGAGTTACAACAATTGGAGATAGACCCAGAGCAACGACCCCCAATCCATTAATCAAACCGATCCCTGCTGCTGTAATTAGAACCAGCGGCACTGCATATATGAGTGCCAAGTCAGCGCCTTGAACTATGTCCGCCACCAGAATGCCGGACAGGCCAATCACCCAGGGAACAGACAGGTCTAGGCCACCGGTTAAAATCACAGAACCTTGGCCTAGGGCTAAAATGGCAAGAAAAGAGGATAGGACAAACAAAGCGTCCCAATAACGGAAGCCAGTGAAAACACCACCAAGCACAAATTCTGTGACAATCACCACTATCAGCAGGCAGCCGTAGGCTGGTAACGCGTAGCGTAGGGTTTCCCCATGTTTTTTTATGAATCCCGGTTTAGATGAAGCAGTAACTTGTTCACTGGAAACGAACGACAAACGTCGATCAATTTGTTCAAGCTGTGAAACCAACATTTTCTTTTGTCGTGCAAGATGCCGCCGACCAAAATCTTTTATTCTATTGGTAAGGATGCTGTTTTTCGAAAAAGTGCCAGCTAAAACGGCAATGATCAATACTGCACTTTCAGTAATCGTCGAATAATACGCCGACACATTGAGCGAAAGCAGGATGTTGATTACAATAATTAGAATGTAGGCGCCAAATACCGTGCCTATCAGTCCGCCTTTGCCGCCGCCAAGCCGAGTACCGCCAATCACAACCGCCGCAAATGTCGGAAGTAGCAAGGAATTACCGACGAGGGGATCACCGGAGCCTGTCTGCGCACTGACAAATACACCTGCCAACCCGTAAAGGCCTCCTGCCAATACGTATGTGAAAAATGTTACCAACGTCGTTCGCATGCCCGTGGCTTTGGCGGCTTCAGGATCACTTCCGATAGCATATAATGCTAGTCCAAAACGGGTATTGGCTAACCAAAGCCAAAGAAGGAGGAGAACACCGATCAAAACAACTGACGCAGGAAGCACGCCGTCTATTGCATCGCCCATATAAATGTTTCCCAAAGAAGGAGAAACAAATCCGCCCGGTTTATCGAGGACAAGCAGCGTTCCTCCTTGAATGATAAACATGGTCGCCAAAGTGACAACTATGGGCTGCAATCGAAGAAAGGCGATAAAGAATCCATTAAAGGCACCAACAATCATACCGACCCCAACTCCCACTGAGGTCCATAAAATCACGGATGCTTCAAAATCTGACGGATCCATGAAAGATGCAAGGACAGCATTGACCAGGGAAACCACTGCTCCAGCTGACAGATCAAATCCGCCTGACAGGATCACAAGAGTTTGCCCCATGGACGCAAGGGCTGTAGTTGCACCTCCACTTGCAAGAAAAGACAGGTCAAAATAAGAAAGCGGATATGGACTGATCCAGCTGGTTGTAAGCAGCAAACAAACGAATACACTCATGGCAACCAAAACGGAATGATTGCGCCGTAAAATATTGCTGTATGCTGGATTTCCCAATGTACGGGCCGGTTTTTGATTGGCGGTGCGCGTGTTCATCAAACTGCTCCCAATACACGCCTGGATTTGGATGCTTTTCCTCCGAGGGCGGCTTCCATCATAGCCGTTTCGTTAATTTCTTCGCCGCTTAGCCAGCGGTTAATCTGCCCTTCATACAAAACAGCAACACGGTCGCTGAGATGAACTAGTTCAGGAATTTCAGTCGAGTGAAATAAAATAGCCCCGCCCATCTTGGTATAGGCGTGCATCAACTGATAGATTTGGTGTTTTGTACCAACATCAATGCCCCGTGTAGGATCAAAGAGCAGAAGAATTCGGCTTCGAGAGAATAGCCATTTTGCAATCGCTATCTTTTGTTGGTTACCGCCGGAAAAAGTTCCAACGGAAGTGAAACTCGCCCTGGCATCTACTTCCATTGAAGCAAAAACCTGATCTGCCTGCGCACTTTCGGCGGCAAGGTCTATCAAGCCGTGGCGGCAATATTCATCAACTACTGGAAGGCTAATATTTTTAATGCCATCCAGCTTCAGAAACAGGCCTTGAGTCTTTCGTTCTTCGGGCACCATCCCAATTCCAACCGATGGATGTACCGCATCCGCAGGTGAGGCAAGGTATATGCTTTTACCATCCAAAAGCATTTCACCCTCTTCAATGGGAATTGCCCCAAACAAGGACAGGAAAAGCGCCTGAGCTCCCATGCCCTGCAGGCCCGCTACTCCAAGTATTTCACCGGGGTGTAGATCAATATCGATGGCACTGAGTTTATCGCCTGCGGCAAGATTTCTAGCCTGAAGTACAGGCGAAGCATTACTCAACTCTGCAACGCACATTCTTGGTGGAAAGGTATTGTCTACTGAACGACCTATAATAAGTTCAAGCACTTCATTGTCACTAATGCCTGCAACATCAGCGGATTTCACATGTTCGCCGTTACGCAATATCGTCAGCGTGTCACAAAAAGCTCGCACTTCCGCCATCCGATGGGTAATGAAAATTACTGTAATACTCTTCTCTTTACATTGTGCTGTAATTTGCCCCAGCCATTCCACATCGTCACCAGAAAGAGAGGATGTTGGTTCATCCAACAGTAAAATTTTCGGTTTCTTATATAAGGCTCTGGCAATTTCTATTTTTTGTTTTGTTGCCAAGTCCAACCCACCGGCTAGCGCGGACAACTCGATGTTAAGACCAAGCTTGTCAAAATGGGATGAAACTGCACGTCCAGCCCGGTTTCTTTGCAAAATCGAGAGAAAATTCGTTGGTCCGGCAGGCAACATCATATTGTCAAGAACGGTAAGATCAGGGATTAATGTCAATTCCTGAAAAGCCGTCTGTATGCCGATTTTGTGGGCGTCTCGCGGACTCTTGAAACTTACATTTTGCCCATCAACTTTAATTCCACCTGTATCCGGTTGAACCAGGCCGGAGAGCAATTTCATGGTAGTGGATTTGCCCGCACCATTTTCACCAAGCAAGGCATGTACGCTTCCAGCTTCTACTGAAAAACTGACATTCTTGTTGGCAATTGTTGGCCCAAATGCCTTGGTGAAATTGTATATCTCTACTGCGGGTGCGATTGACACAGGCGACCTCGTTGAAATTACCAAGCTAACATTGTAAGAGTTGGCTTGGCCACCCGGGGCGGCCAAGCCATAAATTTTTAAAGGTCAGGTTGGCCAACAAGAGCAGCATTCAATCCAACTTCCGGCAGTTCCGCCGAATAGATTGAAGCAAACCAACCAGGATTGGATACAAGCGAAGGTAAGAAGGCGTTGCAACCCGCTTTCATCTCTTCCCATGAGCCTGTTTCACATAACTTGATGGATTCACTGGTCACGATTGGCAGCGGTAGTGTCGTCAGCTTCGGCACATCTTTACCCTCGAGAATATCGATGGCAAGTTTCAAAGCCAGCGCACCGGAATAGGGTGGAGAGGCATAGGAGATGCGAGGAGCGCCTAACGGTGCATACGGCAAGGAAGCCCCCTCGACCTTAGTCCCTTCAGGGAGCATCTGTATGCGCCCCCCATTAGCTCCTTCACCCGCACACGGGAGGAGATCACTTGATTGAGTGCCAGCCTCAAGCTGCATGGCATTGGCAGTAAAACAGCCCACCTGCATCCAAAGTCCGTCTATGTCGTTCCATTCACGGGTCGCAAGAATTTTAGATAGTTCGGTACGTGCAACTGCCTGACTCCACATGCCGATGGCTTCACCAACAATATTGATACCGGGATGTTTGGCAAAAACGTCCTTAGCAGCTTTTGTACGCGCTGCATCTACCGATGTACCAGGTACACCTGTCATCATCACGATATCGCCTTTACCGTTAAGACTCTTGACAAGCCACTCAGCGGTAACCCTGCCTGCCTCGAGTTGATCAATGGTGACATTGTATGCGCAGGGTTCGGAGATTTCTCCGTCATAGGCAATGATTGTTACACCCTTGGCGCAGGCATTTTTTACTACATTGTTCAGCGCGGTCGGAGAGATTGGATAAACCACAATAGCGTCTGCTCCGGCTTGTACCATGGCATTAATTTGTTGAATTTGACGCTGCGCACTTGGGCCAGCGACCTGCACCTGCAAATTCATTTTCTCGGCAAACTTTGGATGTGATGCGAGTGCCTTGACCATATTGGCCGCTTCAGCTTGCCAGTCATTCCCGATATAACTCATTGACAGATATATATTTTTCTTTTCTTCGGCCTGCACCGCGCCTACAGCAAGTACAGACGTTGCAGCAACAAATGCCGCTATTTTTAATTTCTTTAAAAGAGACATGTTTCCTCCCTAGATCTTCGGTTAAGTATTAAAATGCAGTATATTGATAATTGATATTTGATCAAAAGTCAAAACTCTTTTAATATGATATCAAATGAACTACTCTCTCATATCGGAAAGCGAGGCTGTTGAATGGGCATGAAATCAATTGAATCAATCACTCCGTTAAAACGGAAAACACTGCAAACGGAAGTGTATCGACAATTGTGCAGTCTTATTTTGGAGGGGGGCCTGGCGCCAGGTGAATCCTTCACAATAGCCAGCATAGCCAATGCTCTGCAGGTCAGTCCAATGCCCGTAAGGGAGGCGGTGACCCGTTTGATGGCTGAAAAGGCCCTCACAATCGTATCAGGACGATCCATGGGTGTCCCTGATCTTAACAAGACGTCCTTTGAAGACTTGAAAAACGTTCGGGTAGAAATCGAGTCACTGGCGCTAAAATGGGCTATGCGCAATACATCTCCAAAATTTATTGCAGATCTGGAGGAAAAGCTCATAATCATGATAGCCGCGGAAAAATCTTCTGAAGTGAAAGGGTTTATCCGAGCTAACTACAACTTCCATTTCGCGATATATAATCATGCCAATTCGCCGATCCTTTACAATCTGATCAGCAACCTATGGCTTCGTATAAGCCCCTATCTTCACGTGCTCAGCGAATCTGGCCACTACAAAATTTCAAATGAACAGCACCACAACATATTGGCCGCTGTCAAAATGCATGACGTTGAGAAAGCAACCGCATCTTTGATTGAAGACATTACGAGTGCCTATGACACATTGGTGGCGACACTTATCACTGATTAACAGTTCTGGTGGATTAAGACTGATATCCGCTTCAATATTGAATGATTTGCATTTAAAATGTGATGCAATATTTATTCAGAATTCGATATAGCTGCAATGTTTCTCATGGGTGCTAAACCGAATTTGAAATCTCGGGCCATTACGTCCGCTCATGGCACAAATGAGACTCCGAAGTTACGGGAGTTAAATGTCCGCTATTGACCCAAAGCGGACATTCGTTGCCGCGGCGGCATCAATATCGGTTTTACGTAGGCGAATGAGATCATTAGCTACGGGTTGAATGTTATTCGCGAATTTAAACCAGGCACTCAGGCAGGCGTCCAGCCTTTTGCGAGAGGATTTGATTTTCACTGTAGCAAAAAATTCTTCTTTGATGGCAAAACGGTCATCGGCGCGTTTCACCGGCTCCATCAACAAACCGCCCGTGACTTAAAATGCAGATACACGGATTGGCGGCTAACATCCTAATTTGAAAGCACTCCTTGGGCTTTATACAGACGAAGATTATCGCGATTGTTTTGGGCATCGAATTGCTGCCTGTGAACAGCAAAAAGTAATAGTTTGCGCAGGCGGAACTTCCAATTATGGCACATAGCGGTCATCATCGGTGCTACTGCGTCATGTCTGCTTTTGGGGTTAAAGTGGACGTCGATCGAGGCCTGTCAGAATGACCGTTTCTGACCCAAAGCGGAACAGGGTTTTCGATATTTACTTAATCAGGGAAATCAAAGCAGATGCAATAGTTTCCGGGTTGTGTTGTGGTGAGAGATCGCCAATTTGTTGATGAATGAGGGGTCCATAAACCTTCCACATTTGCTTTCGAACTCGTTGGCCGTCTTCTGTTATCTTCAACACTTTACCTCGACCATCATTCTCAAAAGCGAATTCCTTTACAACCCCTTCACCAATCATACGGCGTAGTTGTCGGGACAAATTTGACTGCTCGAAGATCAATATTCTTTCAAGTTCAAACGGACGTAACCCTGACTCTTGGGCGCGCTCCAGCTCCCATAGAACGTCATACCAGCGTAAATTTGGTAAGCCCTCGCTTTTAAGAACGGTATCAATTATTCGATAAATTTTCGTTTGCGAGAGGTTCAGAGCAACCCACAATTTTGTCTCTTCTTCGGTCGGGTACATGTTTCACTTTTCCGTGATGGTCTGCAGGTTAGCGGTCTTCTATATTGTGTATAGATGTAAATGCATCTATACACAATATTGCTCGATACTCAATGACCTTAATGTATCACTCAGGCGAGCAAAGAACAGTCTGATTATTTAAATAGTTCGAATAGGAAGAGGGAATTTCCGATGAAATATGCCAAGATATCCCGACTTGCCGTGTTGTCACTTTTTCTTGTCTTGCCGAGCATGTCGGCTTTTGCTGCGGAAACATACTATACGGATCAGGGACATACCGAGGTTTTGTTCTCATGGAACCATGCCGGTGTTTCAATTCAAAGCGGCGAATTTACCATGGCGAGTGGAAAACTGAGCCTTGATCCTGACGATGTTGGGCAATCAACGATCGATGTAACAATTGATGCAAATAGCCTTTCTACCGGTTTCGGGCCGCTGGATACGGATCTGAAAAGCAAGAACTTTCTGGACGTTGAAACCTTCCCTGAGATCACCTTTAAAAGTACTAAGGTTACTAAAACCGGAGAAAATACGGCTGACGTGACGGGTGATTTGACAATTCATGGCGTTACCAAACCAGTGACATTGAAAACAACAATGACCCACCGTGGGGATCATCCAGTTGCGGCGGTGATTGATTATTACAAAGGCAAATGGGTCGCCTTTTCCGCAACAACCGAAATTGACCACCAAGCTTTTGGTGTCGGTCCCTTCTCAACCGGGCCTATTACAATCTCAATCGTTACGGAAATGAAAGACCGCGAAAAATAGAGTGGACTAGGGGTTACGGTTACGCCTATTTCGAATAGGCGGCATCTCCTATGGCGCCGATGACAGGGCACCATAGGGCTTCTGCTTTAAAGCCTAAACACTTCGGTTGATTGGACCGCAAGCATGCTTATCAACACTCGAGAACGTTATGGCCTGATTGCGCAACTCTTTCATTGGCTAACTGCTTGCCTCATTCTAATCTTGATCCCGCTTGGCCTTTTCATGGTGCAACTGCCGATTAATTCCACTGAGGAAATCGGGGATAAGTTCTGGTTCTATTCCTTACACAAGACCCTTGGCATAGCGCTCTTCGCCGTTGCGGGTCTGCGGGTAATCTGGGCAATTTTTCAACCGCATCCCGTCCTTCTCAACGGCGAGAGCAAGCTCGAAAGTCTGGCCGCACAAACAATACACTGGACACTTTACGGCTCGATTATCCTTATGCCGCTGACTGGCTGGATACATCACTCTGCTTTAGAAGGTTTTGCTCCAATTTGGTGGCCATTTGCGCAAGATCTGCCCTTTATACCCAAGAGCCTCCTTTTGGCATCTATCTCCGGTACCGCGCACACCTTTACGGCCATCCTGCTCGGCATATCTGTAGTTCTCCATGTTGGAGGAGCCTCAAAACACGCAGTCATTGATCGCGATAGTACATTGGCCCGTATGGTTCCGTGCATGGTCCCTACAATACCCGCCGATCTGCCGAAACCACATTTTCGGTGGCTTACGGTTTTCTTGTCTGGAATTTTGTTTGCGTTTCTTGGTACAGCAATTGGGATAAACACGGTTGTCGATGGATCTGGAAGCGAGCCCAATCAGATCATTACCGAAAATGCCCGCAACTCGGAAAATGGATGGATGGTCAATCATGACAAAAGTACGCTTGCAATTGAAATTGTTCAATCGGGTACTCAGGTAAGCGGCAGTTTCTCCAACTGGAATGCGAAAATCAATTTTGATGCAGAAAACCTCGGTGGTTCATATGTTGTCGTTGATGTAGATATCTCGAGTCTCACGCTTGACGGCATAAGCCAGCAGGCCCTTTCGTCAAATTTTCTCAATGCTGTGTCTTTCCCGCTCTCGAATTTTACATCGGATGAATTCATTGAGAACGAAAAAGGCAATTACGTGGCGCAAGGTCAGCTGACACTGGTCGGCCAAACCAAGCCTCTCTCTCTTCCGTTTAGTCTGAAGATTGAAAATGACCGGGCGTTCGTCCGGGGCCAAACTGTTGTTCAGCGTTTGGAATTTGATATCGGCAAAAAGGGATATTCAGAAGGCGACCAGATTGGCCTCGAGGTTCTCGTCAAAGTTAAAATTGAAGCCGAAAAAATATTCAGATAAGAAGCGGAATAAATGTCTCTTCATAAGAACACTTCCAGCTTTCGAGATAAGACTAGATGTCCACTTCTGGTACTTTTGAGACCAATTCAGGATCGTATGATTCCTTCCGCTTCCGGGCTGTAAGCTGACCTCTTCTTTCTCCAATTGGAGTGACTGCTTTTGACCCATAGCAGAACTCACAATTCTTTTTATATCGACGAATTGCGATGACTAAGTGCTTGAAATCACATTAAACGAGAACCCGTTGCAAGAAGAAACAATTTCGCGATATTGTCTCTCCCAATGCTATGCAATTTATGAAGGAATCATCATGCCAGTCCGTCCCTTGGGTCAGAAAACAATTGGTGTCCTCGGCGGCTGCTCCAACGTGGCTACTGCAGAATATTATCGGTTCCTCAATGCGGGTGTGAATGAGCGGCTTGGCGGTTGGGAGATAGCAGAGACGCTGATAGCTGGAATGAACTTCGGCAATATAGAAGCCTTCGTTCGTCAGGACGATTGGGATGGGCTTGAAGCTTACACGCGCACTAAGATCGAAGGCCTTGTCGCAGGTGGAGCCGAAGTGTTGTTGTGTGTCTCCAACACGCTTCACAAACCCCTTGAGATTCTTATGACGAATATAGCGGTGCCAATGATTCACATCGCAGATCCGACTGGGCAGGCCATGAGCGATGCAGGCCTCAAAAAGGTTGCACTTTTTGGCACGCGTCCCGTGATGCAGATGAGCTACCTTAAGGATCGCTTTCGTGAAAGTTTCGGTGTCGAGACGATTAGTCCGACAGAAGAGGAACAGGACGATATCGACAGGATCATTTTCAACGAACTTGTGAAGAACGTTATGACGAAAGAATCCAAGGCACGCTACTTAGAGATAGCAGAGCGAATGCACCATGAAGAAGGAGCCGAGGGCCTTATCCTTGGCTGCACAGAGATCTTCTTGCTGATCGATCAGCCTGACATGTCACATTTACCTATGTTCAACACTGCTAAATTGCACTGCGAAGCTGCGATCGACTTCGCTTTGAAAGAGACCTAGTCGCAGGTTTATTTCAAGCGGCAGACAACGACTTCATAGCCGAAGCCGCAAAATTGAATATATGGAAACCGTAGCTGGATTACGCATAGCTAGTACGTCGCTTATTGGCACAAAGCAGTCTTCATCGGTGCAACACCGTCATGTCTGTTTCTAGGTTTAGAGCAGACGTTGATTGAGACCTGTCAGAATGACCCCATTGGACCCAAAGCGGTCCTCACCTTCCAGATGGCGGAACGACAACTACGCGGGCAAACTTGCTTTTGAGAATGTGACTAACCCGGCTCAGAAATTGCTCGCCATACCTTTAGATGAACTGCTTTATATTGATTTTCCAATGCTTGGTCTAAAAAATTGCAATTTTTCACCAAGAACTGCGAATGTTATCAGCGCAATCCCTGTTCCCTGTATCCAGTCTGGGCGCACGCCATATACGGCAACATCAAAGATCAAAGCGGTAAGTGGATAAAGGAAAGAAAGAATTGCCAGTCGATTAGTTTCTAGCGATTGCACGGCGCCATACAGCAACACATATAGTAACCCGGTGTGAACCACGCCGATTGTGAGCAAGAGCCCCCAACTGTCACTGTCGACACGCAATCCGGCAACGGCGGCTAACGGCAGCAACGCCAATGCGCCGACCAGAAGTTGCACAAGCGACAAAAGACTGGCCGGAACTTCTGCGAGATGCTTTGTGATTAGCAATGTGGCCGCATAGCAGATCATCGCGGCCATCGTCAGGCCAAGACCCGCAACACTCATCTCTGCACCTTGCCCAGTCCCGCGCGCAACAAAGACAACACCGAGGAAGGCGCATATTGACCACCCAATTGAACGAGCGGTAATTTTCTCGCTAAATATCATAGCCGAAGCAAATAGAAGCACAAAGGGATACACGTGATACACAGTTGTAACCATCGAGATCGAAGCGTGGCTATATGCCATGAAGAACATCACCCAATTGGCCGCCATGGTCAGCCCGCTCAGACCCATCATTAGAATGTTGCGCAAGGTCAACTGGGCAAAGTCGTTCCGGTTCACAAACAGGCAGTAAATCAATAGGGCGAGGCCGCCGATCAGGCATCTATAAAATACCACAGTCAGAGCTGTCTCGCCACTTTCGACCACAAAAATGCCGATACTCCCGGCCAGGGCCATCGCTGAAATCATCTTTAGACTGGGTGCGTTCGCTGTGAAAAACGGTATCATCGTTGTCTCCTTACTGGGCTACACGATAGGCATATTTATAAATCAAATAAAATGATTTTAAATGTATTTTAAAATCTGCTATAGTGATTTTTATGCTACTGGACCTAGATCATTTACGCAGCTTTGTCGCCGCCGCAGACTCGCTTAATTTCTCCGATGCGGGGCGGCGTGTCGGGCGTGTGCAATCGGCCATTAGTGCGCAGATCAAAGCGCTAGAGGAAACAACCGGACAAACTTTGTTTGATCGCGGGCGTGGCAAGCCGATGGTATTAACCCCAGCGGGCGAAAAACTACTGGCGCATGCAAACAAAATGCTTCGACTGAACGCCATGACCCTTAGCGATCTCAGGCAGGATGCTGCGCGTAAGGCATTCAGCGTCGGCACAACCGAAACTTACGCGCTTTCCATTTTGCCTAGAATGTTATCGCAGTTCGCCTCCAGATACCCCGATGTAGATTTAACGGTGATCTGCGGTACTAGCCTTGAGCTCTTGGCGCTTGTCGAAAGACGCGATCTAGATCTTGCGATTGTCACCGATCAGCCAAAATCAGAGGGAAAAGTGCTGATCTACGAAGACGAACTCGTTTGGGTCGCAAGCCCGCGTTTACATGTGGGCACCGAGGAACCATTGCCCTTGGCGTTCATGCCAGCCGGGTGCGAGTTTCGCAGCCGAGCGCTCTCTGCACTCGATAAAGTGGGACGAACTTGGCGGATGACTGTGAACAGCCTCAGCCCCACAGGAGTTCGCGCCGCAATCCGTGCCGATCTTGCGATCTCCGTCATGCCAGCCGCATCGGTGGAGAAAGATTATCAGGTTCTTAGCACGACCGACGGTTTGCCGGCGTTAAAAGGGATACGCATTGTTAGCTATAGACACCCTGAAGCAGCAAACACCCTATCCGATGATTTCATTTCTCTGGCAACGAAGGCTTTTTAACTTTCCACGATAAGCCGGTAGGATTAGGCTCGGAATTGTCGTTCGCTTCAAATTCAGTTAGTGACCGCTTTTAGCGCAAAACAGACTTAACCAACGGCTTCTCTGAATGTCCGCTAATGACTCAAATCGGATATTCGCAGTATCGAAGATTCGTCCGTCATACTTTTCGGCTTTATGAGCAAAAGCGAAAAAGGGGAACCCCAGCCTCGGAAATATCTCGCAAGTTATGGCGTAATTGCGCCAACATGAAGGGGTGCCCTTGCATGTCAGCACCAAATGATTCAGTCCGCCTAGCTTAGCCGTTAGCGGCTGAACTTCAGCAAAACCGTACCGGACAGGGTGACGAAGGCCGAAAACAACCGACGCAGATCGAGGCGTTCTTTGAGGAAAAACACGCCGAAAAGGATGGCGAAGACCATGCTGGTTTCGCGCACAGCGGCAACCATGGCCAAGGGAGCTTGAGTTGCTGCCCAGAGCACAATCCAGTAGGCAAGGAGGGAGACGCCTCCCGACAGAAACCCGGCCTTCCACAATTTTCCGAACTGACTGCGGATCTGTCCCCGTCTCGCAATCAGGGCAATCACAATGATCGGCAGGCCATTGAAAATATTGAGCCAGAGAATATAGCTTGAGGCACTGGTGGAGAGGCGTGCCCCGGTGCCATCGATCATGGTATAACAAGCGATAAACCCGGCGGTGGCCAGGGCCGCCGCAATCGCCTTTGGTTGCCGCACCCCTTCCGCGCCTTTTATCAGCACCATGCTCATAATACCCATGGAAATCAGGAAGACCGCTAGCAAGGCCTGCCCGGACAATGCCTCGCCGATAAAGATAAAGGCCAAAAGTGCTACAATCAGCGGCGCCGTCCCCCTCGAGAGAGGATAGACATGGCTGAGATCTCCATACCGGTAAGAGAGGATCAGAAACAGGAAATATCCGGTATGAATGAATGTCGAGGCGAGTATATGTGGCCAGGCCACGGCCGGAGGAATGTCAACGAATGGCACGAAGGCCAAGGCGATTAGAAAGGTTCCGGCATTGAAAATGGCCATCAAGGAGAGCCGGTCAGCGCTTACTTTGACCAGCGCGTTCCAGATGGCGTGCAAAATAGCGGCCCCCAAAATTGCAAAAAATACGCCTACAGACATGCTTTTCCTCCTACCGGGTCCTAATCCGCAATTTCCACGATCATCTCGATCTCGACGGCGATTTGGCCCGGCAAGGAGCCCATGCCGACGGCGGACCGGGCAGCTTTACCGGCTTTGTCACCGAAAACCTCGACCATCAGGTCAGAATAGCCGTTGATGACCTTTGGATGCTCTTTAAAGTCCGGCACCGCATTGACCATGCCGAGGACCTTGACGATTCTCGTGACCCGGTCGAGATCGCCGATCACCGATTTCATATTGGCCAGCATATTGAGGCCGACAAGACGGGCGGCATCATAGGCTTCTTCGGTGGTCAGGTCCGCCCCAACCTTGCCGGTCACGGCGCCGCCTTCGAGTTTTCTCGGGCCGACACCGGACATAAACAACAAATTGCCGGTAACAACGCCGCCAATATAGTTGCCGATGGGAGAAGGGGCTCTGGGCAGGCTGATATTGAGCTCGACCAATTTTGCATCAATGGACATTTGATAAATCCTTATATTTTGGGGATGGAAAACCTGGAGATGATAGGGAAATTCTATCGGAAAAATGCAGTTTTTCCTAGAAACTCGCTATACAATTAATTGCTGTCATATTTCTTTTGATTCTTACGCATATGACCTTATCCACGACAAAAGAATGATGTAAGGCGCGTTATTCTGGAGCAGGCATGCTGGTATTGATCATGTCGCGATGCAATTGCCATTCTCCACCGGTCTTTTTCCAGACAACCAAGAATTTGCCATGGTCCGCTTGAACGCCACCGTCGGCCATAAGTTCATATGTCCCGACCTCAATGGCGGTGTCTCCCTGTAGATCGACTTCGTTTGTACTGAGCCGTATCTCTTTGATGCCCATATCGAGCACGGCCTGGAAAAACCCTCTAATTTCATCACGGCCTCGAAGAAAATCCGAATTCGAGGCAATGAAGCAAGCGTCCTCTGTGTAAAGAACCATCAGACTATCCAAGTCGGCATTTGCGACGCAAGCACTGAACTTCTGGTTCACTGCAGCTATTTCCGATGCACTCATATCATCCTCCAAATAAGGGTCATTTTGGCTTCACTCGGGGAGCTCAGTGAGGAAACCAACTCAATAGTATAGTACGCCCGTAAAGTGAATTTCCATAATATTTAATAGCATTATTTGTTACAAGGGATAGGCTAAGGTAAGTCCGATTTTTCTCTACCTACTGCTCCATCGTGACAAGTATTGCAGAATAATTTGCCACTTCATAGAAAACGGGCGATGTCTGCTTTTGGCACAAAGCAGGCCCTTTTCGATCGCCGAATTTATGTCTGTATTTTCACGGTAAGCGGAAGTTATTTTTGGGAAATCGGAAAATCCATTTTCAATGTCCGTTATGCGGGGGCAAAGCAGAAGTATTTTCAGGCTATCGAGAACAACAGATGTTGACCCAAAGCGGACATTATTAGTCCTACCATTATGGGTATGAATAGCATAGAAATCCCGAATAAAAATTTGATGCATTAAAGAGAATAGAGGATTCTGTCAGATGATGCTAATCTGATCTTCATGACGCATATGCCTCCTCAATTACCCTTAGAAAAACTCTTGTTGGAGCGTGAACGCCAAGGCGTCCGAACACTTAGCATTGTGCGCGGCATCTTTGTGCTAATTCTGATGGTTTCAGCATGGGTGTTGGGATCAAACTGGTTTGAGAAGGTCACCACAACCGTTATTTGCCTAATACTGTTGGGGCCTATTTTATTTTCTCTGTTCCTTTTGTCACGAAGCAGAGCAGTTGGCTTTATCGGGATAGCAGGATGCCTGCTTGATATCATGGTTTTAGCCATACTCCCCGTCATCTGGTATATTTCTGTTGGCGGAAATGATGTCCCGCCCGCATATATGCTCAAAACACAACTGACCATCATAACGCTATTTGTAATATCGGCTAATACATTGGCCATTCGGCCCCTTTATCCCATGCTGGTCGCTGCTGGTAGTGTTTGTATCCATATTATTTTACTTCTTTATATCCTGAATGACCCCCGCACCGTTGTGTCACCGGATTATGTAGATTCTGTCATGGGACCGGCACTCACGCTGGAATTCGCAATAGGGGGTATACTCGTAGTCATAGCTTTGGGCACCGTCATGACATACCTTGCAACTATTGCACGTCGAATGGTTATTGAAGGCGTCCGTCTGGAAATCAGTAACACTCAATTAGGGCGGTATTTTTCTCCTGGTGTTGTTTCAAGTATATCAAGTGGAACCGGCACCTTGAGTGGTTTAGGTGGGCGTTCGCAGAATGTCGCTGTTATGTTCTGCGATATTCGTGATTTCACAACTATCTCGGAACCATTGTCACTCTCGGAAGTGGTTGGATTTCTATCCGAATATCATACAAAAATGGTAGAGGTTATATTTACGTTTGGCGGCACAATCGATAAATTTATTGGCGATGCGATCATGGTTACTTTTGGCACGCCTGATCCAAAAGATGATGATGCTGAACGCGCCGTTCGTGCGGGCTTGGCAATGAATGCTGCATTGGAAGACTTAAACAAACAGCGTAAACTTCAAGGTTTAGCCGAAATTAAGCATGGAATAGGCATCCACTTCGGTTCTGTTATTGCTGGAAACATAGGTACTGAGGAAAGATTAGAATATACGGTGATTGGTGATACGGTAAACGTTGCAAGCCGCATTCAGGATACCTGCAAATCAGCGGACCAAACGTTACTTATATCTGATGCAGTAAGTGAAAATCTTCCAGATGATATTCAGCGTCAATATTTGCAAGAACAATACGTTAAGGGACGCCAGGCACCTGTAAATCTATACATGATCGCATAATGAATATTTAACTGACATAAACACAAGATCGGCAAAAGATTTTGTTAGAGCCGCAACACTAATACTGACGCCCTTCAATCTAAAGCAGCCAAAAATGTCCGTTACTGGCACTTAACGGACGTATGGAGACACCTTACTGAACTGACCCGAGGCGGCCATTCGTTGCACGGCTGCATAGAAGTGCCATCTGAACGACGGTAGTGCGGACTAACCGGTCTTAGAACCCAATTCTGCAAACGGCCAGTATACCATTCTTAGTGCTTGGGCGCCGATCCGCTGCTAAGGTATCTGCTTGAGAAACTGGACAAGGCGAGCTGATGGCATACCAACTAACCTCAGTTACCGAGGTTCCCGACAGAGCGGCCCTCGAAGATATGCTACTAGAGTATTGCGCAATAATTTTAGAAAAATTCGCTGCAGCGGGTGGCCCGCGCACCTATAAACCCGACGATCTGTTCGCATCATTCTGGCCCAACCTGCACAAATTCTTGCCACCCACAGGCCGCCTGATACTGGTTCATGACGAAAATCAACGTCTAGTGGGTTGTGGTACTTTGCGACAAGCCCGTCCTGATGCGGGCGAATTAAAGCGTCTCTATGTTCGGCCCGAAGCAGCAGGCCATCATTGATGCACGCATAAAGGCCGCACGCAAAATGGGATGGCGCGCACTTTTGGTCAATACGCCCCTCGGAAACCGCGAAATGCTACACCTCTATGAGCGAATGGGTTTCAGGTACATAGACCGCTTTCCAGAGTGTTCGGACCCGGCTGAAGTAGCGGAGTATTTCGTTTATTTGCAACTCGATCTTGATTGAGAGTGGGTGCGGCAAGTCTTCTCTGGACGTTGCAGAAGAGTTGCCGCGCTATATCAGCAATGTTGATCCGGACGGTTTCGTCGATCGATCGTTCCTAAAAGCAGAAGCATTCAGGTTTGTAGATCAATCTTGCAAAGATCCCTTCATTGGGAATGAGTGTATAGAGAGTAGCTATGGGGTTTTGTTGAGTATTCTACCTGACAACAGTGTGTGCAATCAATCCGCACCCTTCGTCAGCCCTTGAATTACCAACAAAATCAAAAATATACGACCGTAAGTACTTCATCTTTTTGGAGGAGTGGTGCCGCTGAGAGGACTCGAACCTCCGACCTATGCATTACGAATGCAGTGCTCTACCAGCTGAGCTACAGCGGCACATCTTGATTTCCGGCAACGTATAATAGCAAGCGCCGCAGAGAGCAAGTCTTTCGTTTAAGCAAAATCTTACTGACTATCCTTGCTCGTTCACAGAAATTTCTTGGACGACTTCGGCCTCGATGACATCTTGCAATTGAGGACCACGATCGGCTGTGCGCCAAGTAAAGCTGTCAAAATGACCGCAAGAAGCACAGTGAGAGTCCCAAATTTCTTCCTGGCGCCCGCACGACTTGCAAATCCAAAGAGGGTCCTGTGGTGCCGCGGCACTTTTCAAGATCCATTCACGCGCCGCAATCGCATCTGCATTTGCTTTTTCTTCAAGTTCTGCGAGTAAATAGTACATACTGGCTGCTGGCGCTTTATCGACCGCCTTCATAAGTTGCTCGCGAGCCGGACCCCAGTCCCGCGACGCAAGCGCGGCTTTCGCTAACATAATGTGCGTTTCTAAGTGGTCCGGATTATTTGCTGCGACAGTTTGCTGCGCCCGACGGAACCAATCCGGTGGTTGCTCCCCAGACTGAATGGTCCGGATTGCTTCGGCAAGATCCCGATGCGGCGCCTTCTTCCAACTGTCCGCGATGAGCTTGCTAAGTTTTCTCGATGATTCCAACTTTGCCGTTAAAGTAACAGACAAAATCGCTGCCGGGACAAAACTAGGGTCGAGATCATGTGAAGCAATGGCCAATGACAAGGCCTCCGCTTCTTTCCCCTGGCTTTTGAGCGCAAGCGCCCGCTCATACGAAATAACAGATTTCGCGCGAACAACAGCAGCGCCCTTCGCCGCCTTACCGCGTGTCATACGGGACAAGGTTCGGTCAGCCATTTCCCAGTTGCAGGTTTCAAGAGCAAGCTCGTAAAGTTCCTTAAGAACCCATGTCGTTCCAGGTTGGAGCTCGTCTGCACGTTTCGCCAGTGATATGGCTTTTTCTGTATCTGCCTCATTTCGTGCACGACTAATTAACCCACGCAAACCCAGGAATTCTGTATCATCGCGTTCAATCATTCGATCGTAATAAATCCGAGCAGCGCGATCATCTTCATTGAGTTCTGCCGCTTGCGCCGCCAGCAACAATGTCATGGGTTCGCCGGAAAGATGTTTCTCTGCCTCGATCGCTTGGCGTCGTGCTTCAACAGCATCGCCGGCTGCAATAGCTACCATACCACTGGAAAGAGCCTCGAGACCCTTCTCGCGCCGACGTGCAGAAAACACAGCCCCAATCCGCCCAGGCCCTCGTTTCATCCATACCCAAAACCGATACAAGAATGCGACGATTACCGCGAAAACAAGAGTAAGGGCTGCAACAACAACAATAGATGTCTCGACAACATAACCACCCCAGGTTAGCTGTACCGTCCCTGGATAATCCGCGAGCCATACGGCCACGAACGCGAGAAGCGCGAGAATCACAAAGAAGAAAATTGAACGTGTCATACTTGCCCCTCTAGTTCGACGATGGTGTCGAAATAGCCTCTGATGTTACTTTTTCAAGCAACCCAGATATTGCATTCTCAACATTCAGCCTTGCTTTCGCTTTTGCCAGCCAGTCTTGTGCGATTTCCGCTGATGGGCCCGTGAGTTTTTCAACTTCTGCAACCGCTTTATCAAGATCATTCGTGAGCAAGTCTTGCTCCGTACGGGCGACGATCGCGTCAACATTCGTTCCGTCGAGGTCATCTACACGACGAAATTTAACAGCCGAGGCAATGCGATGTAAAGTCTGGCCGTACCATGTTTCATCCGAAGGAAGGCGTGCCGACTGACTGATATCACTTGCAATATTGGCAAATTCTTTTTGCAAAGTAGGCATTGTTACCGCACCCTTCGGCGCAATAACGGACAGGAGGTCTAGTTCAGTTTTCAGATCCGATGTGGCAACAGCAGAGACTTGTGCCAAGCCATTTTCAAAGGGTTCATTATTTCTGGTTTCTCGTTGCAATTGACCAAGAGCGAGTAGCATTAAGGTACGCTTGTTTTCAGCCTGAACGCTTGCCTTGTTATCTGCCTCATCTTTAAGAGAGCTTTCAATTGACGACAGCAGCATTGCTTGAGTCTTAGAAGAATCCTGTTCTGTCGCAAGCTCGCTTTGGAGCGCATTCATCCTGGTTTTTAAGTCAAGAAGTTCATTCTTCAAATCGAGTATTTCGGATTGTGTCTCAGGGTTTTCGGTCTGTGCCGTGGGTTCAGCAACTTTCAAGCCTGAAATTTCGCTTTCTTGCTTAGCAAGTCGATTCGTCGCCATTTCTATTTTTTGCACTTGCTCTTCAAGTTGAGCTTGAAGTCCACCAATGCGTTGGTCAGTTGACGCGGATAAGCTTGCAACAGCATTACTGGTCTCAGGTGTCGTCGAAGTTGTAACCGAAGACGTTGCTACCGGCTTAGCTTTTTCAAGAGCATCAATTCGATTAGAAAGTTTTGCGTAATCCGTCTTCAGCGATGCTTGAATATTCGCAAGCTCCCCGGTCGCATCTAAACTATCCGCTCTCCCAAATTGACCAGAAATAATTTCCGCCGTTTGTGTCGGAAGATAAATTTGTACTTTCGGATAAAGAAGCGGCCATGCCGCTAATCCCAGACTAAAGACAAAAATCAACAAAAGTAAAACAATGCTCAATGACGATTTCTTCTTCGTTTCGGGTAAAGCTTTGCTGGCTTGTGCGTCAGATCCAGCGCTTCCTTTTACATCTGTTTCCAAAATTTTCTTAAGGCTTGGATCTTCTGCCGCCGCCGTTGTCTTTTGCGGCGTATCAGGCTTGCCTGATTTTTTATCGGACACTTTCTGCTCCCTTATCTTATCAGGGTTATCTGTTTTCAGGTTGGCCAAATTGACATCTTCTAGCAACATCAAAAGACTATCCTGATTAGGCTCTTTTGCGATCTTAACATCGCTCCAAGAAAAATCGTTTATTTTTTCCGCTACAGCATCACTCAAACAAAAAGCAATGACATGATCCAATGCTGCCTCGAGCCCAGCGGCCTTTATATTGGCTTTAAATATTAGGGCCGTTCTGGGCGAATAAAACAGGGCCGCATCTAAAGCCCCCGAATTAAACATACTAAAAAGGTCTGTATCCAGTTTTTCCGTGACTTTAGTTTCATACAAAACCGCACGATCACATTCAAACCCCGCAACTTTCAACAGCCCTGACAAATCACCAGCAACATCCGTGCCCGCTATATGGACAAGTTTTCCATTCTTCGGTTTGCAATCAGATATCACCTGCTTAGCCAACGAAGGGACATCTCCAGCGGCGCTCACGACATTGTCAAAACCTTCGCCGCGAACAGCCTCCGCAGAAGCGTTTCCAACCGCGAATACCTTGACGTTTCGAAAAGCAGTTGCACGGCCAAGCGCCCGCGCACCATTGGCGCTCGTCACCAATAACGCTTGTACATCCTCCGTCGCAATCTTTGTCCCCGGAAGATTTTCAATTACCATCATCGGCGCCAAGACAACTTCATGCCCCAGATCGCTTAAGGTTGCAGCAAGTCGGCTGGCGTCCGGTTCTGGACGTGTAACTAATATCTTCATATCACCTACTTTACACTGGAAAAGGAAGCATGTCGTCTCCCGCCCGGTTTTTCAATTCTTGACCAATCCGTTCCCCGAGTTCTTGCGCTTGCGCTAGTGGCGCTGTTCCTCTGGCATCTAAGCGAATCACGCCATCAGGACTGAGCAGGCTAGCCCTAAGTTCCAAATCACCAACGGCATTTACTTCCGCATAGCCAGCAATTGGCGTACGACAGGATCCATCGAGAATAGCCAGCATTGCCCGCTCGCACTGAACACGCGAAAAACTTACTGCGTCGTTAATTGGCCATAACAGCGCTTTAACATCTTGGTCGTCCGACCGACGTTCGATACCAATCGCGCCCTGGGCAACTGCCGGGAGCATCTCATCAGGAGTTAGCAAATCTGTTACTACCTTTTCTTTGCCAAGTCGCTTAAGGCCCGCATACGCGAGAAGTGTCGCATCGGCCTCGCCCTCCCGCAATTTTCTTAATCGTGTATCGACCGAACCGCGAAATATGCAAACCTTCAGGTCGGGGCGTCGGTTAAGTATTTGGGCTTGACGCCGTAGGCTCGACGTACCGATCATAGCCCCAACAGGAAGATCCGTCAGACTTATGCCATCGTCTGAAATAAATACATCCCGTGCATCCTCTCGAGGAAGAATACAGTCGATGATAAGACCTGGCGGAAGTTGCGTTTCCATATCTTTCATGGAATGAACCGCAAAATCAATCGCGCCTGTCAGCAAGGCTTCTTCAATTTCCTTTACAAAGAGTCCTTTACCACCAACTTCGCTTAACGCTCGATCCTGAATACGATCACCCGTAGTTTTAATGGCAACGATTTCGAGGTTTTTCGGCGTCAAAATATCGGGGTGAGCTTTTAACAGACGTGTACGTGTTTCATCAGCTTGGGCAAGAGCCAAAGGGCTTCCCCTCGTCCCGATCTTGTATTTTTTAACAATCGTCATGTTGCGGGATTATCCATCAAGTGTTAGAGCCATTATCAATCTGCACCGGTTTGTAATAGAAAACAAATGTCAAAGAAACAAATAGTAGTCTTGGGACTAGAAAGTAGTTGTGATGAGACCGCCGCCTCGGTGGTGACAGAGGACCGTGTTATTTTGTCAAATGTGGTTTTATCGCAAACTGAAGCCCATGCACCCTTTGGCGGCGTCGTGCCAGAAATAGCGGCAAGGGCTCATATTGTACAGATGGACCGCCTTGTTGCCCAAGCAATGTCCGAAGCGAAAATCGATTATCCTGATCTTTCTGCAGTCGCGGCGACGGCAGGACCTGGATTAATCGGTGGTGTTCTAGTTGGATTGATGACTGCAAAAGCCATAGCTGCCGTGGCCGACATTCCGCTGATCGGCATCAATCATTTGGAAGGCCATGCTTTGACCGCTCGCCTGACCGACAAAATTGCCTTTCCTTATTTGCTCTTATTGGTTTCTGGCGGGCACTCACAATTACTGGTTGTCGAAGCAGTCGGAAAATACCGCCGGCTTGGTACGACAATAGATGACGCCGTTGGTGAAGCTTTTGATAAAACCGCAAAAATGCTGGAGCTTGGATTTCCGGGCGGCCCCGCCGTTGAACGATCAGCTTTACAAGGGGACCCAAGAAAATATGCGTTACCGCGGCCAATGAAAGGCCGAGAGGGCTGCAATTTTTCTTTTTCCGGCCTCAAGACAGCTGTCCGTCAACTTCGTGAAAAAATAGGGATCGAGGCAACGTCACAGGATATATCTAATCTCGCCGCCAGTTTTCAGCAAGCTGCGATCGATAGTCTGATGGACAGGACACAAAACGCGGTAGATATCTTTAAAGATGAATATCCTAACGGAGACACTCTTGTTGTTGCAGGAGGTGTCGCGGCTAATCAATATCTGAAATCCGAACTAACCAACCTTACCCAGATGCGCAATATAAAACTTGCTGTTCCGCCGCCTGTCCTTTGCACGGACAATGGCGCAATGATTGCCTGGGCAGGTATCGAAAAATACAAACTCGGGCAATCTGACTCTTTGGCGCTCGCGGCGCGGGCCCGTTGGCCACTTGATCCGGACGCCGAACCCGCCCCTTACGCCGGCTACAAGGCCTGACAAGAACGAGGAAACATGATCATGACAGAAGACGAACAGAAACGAATGGCGGCTGAAGCCGCTGTGACCTATGTCGAAGACGGTATGGTTCTCGGTCTTGGAACGGGTTCATGCGCGGCAAAAATGGTCGATTTATTAGGGATACGTGTGCAAGCCGGGCTCAAGGTAATCGGCGTGCCGACGTCAGATGCCACCGCAAAACAAGCTGCTGAGCTTGGCATAGAGATCGCGAGTTTAGATCAAGTAAAGATCATCGACCTGACAATAGACGGTACAGATGAAGTCGATCCGCAGCGTCGCCTCATAAAAGGTGGTGGAGGTGCTCATTTGCGTGAAAAAATAGTGGCGTCTCTGTCAGACCGGATGATTGTCATCGCAGAGGCCAAAAAACGCGTGAGCCAGCTCGGTGCCTTCAAATTGCCGGTAGAAGTTGTCCGGTTTTCTGCACCGGCCCTTATGCCAAAAATGCAAGCATTAGGCAGCACGCCGTCTCTCAGACAAGATGGCGGCGGCGCTCTGTTCATAACGGATGAAGGAAACTACATCATAGATTGTAATTTTGGCATTATCACAGATCCAGAAAGCCTCGCTCTCACCCTCAGCACGATGCCTGGCGTGGTTGAGCATGGACTTTTTATAGATTACGCGGACACAATCATTATCGGAACGGATAATGGGGTCGAAATTATCGGTGCAACATAAGAAAATAGGGAGTTTTTCGAATGGAAATTGGCTTCATCGGGCTGGGAAACGTGGGCGGTAAGCTTGCAGGGTGTTTGCAACGGAATGGTTTCAGCTTAACCGTACGTGATCTGAATAAAATTTCGGCCGCGCCTTTCTTGGAGGCGGGTGCAAAATGGGCAGACAGCCCGAAAGATATGGCAGAAGCTTGCGATGTCGTTATTACCTGTCTTCCGAGTCCCGCCGCAAGTGCCGCCGTTATGGAGGCCGACGACGGTATTCTCGCCGGCCTGACGGAAGGAAAAATCTGGGCGGAAATGAGTACAACCGATGAGGAAGAAATTCAAAGATTGGGTGCGCTTGTAAAAGCCCGCGGCGCGTCTCCGGTCGATTGTCCGGTATCCGGAGGATGCCATCGTGCGGCGACAGGAAACATTTCCATTTTTGCAGGGTGTGATCGACCGGTATTCGAGAAAATGCTACCCCTGCTCACGACCATGGGCCGGCGGGTGCTCCATACCGGCGACTTGGGATCTGCGTCGGTGCTGAAAGTCGTCACAAACTATCTATGTACTGTACATTTAGTGGCTCTGGGCGAAGCGTTGATGACGTCAAAAATGGCCGGGATGGATCTCGCGACAGCGTACGAAGCCATTCGTATCTCATCCGGCAATTCCTTCGTGCATGAAACGGAAAGTCAAGTCATCCTGAATGGTAGTCGCGATATTAATTTCACCATGGACTTGGTTGTTAAGGATGTCAGTCTTTTTCAATCCGTTGCCGATAAGCATAAAGTTCCCTTGGAAATCTCCCCGTTAATTCTCGATATTTTTAAAGACGGCGAAAAACGGTATGGTCCTCGTGAATGGTCGCCAAACATAGTTGCGCGGCTTGAAGACGCTTGCGGTGAAAAATTGCTGGCTTCCGGATTCCCAGCAGAAATGTTGGATGATGAACCAGAGGAAACAGGCTACGAAGTCATCGTAAAACGCTAGGCTCTACCATTTTTGCTCTTTGTTTGAGCTTGCCCCAACTGGACAGGGTAGATACGATGGTTTCTTATCTTGTCTGGGGGGAAAGACATGAGAAAAATACCTAAATCTCGCACGTCTATTGCTGCTCTAAGGTGAAATACAAGCGATTGATCATTTTGATCTTACTCTATGCTGCTTTACTTTGGGGTGGGATCATCGCAGGTGATTGGCTGCCAGAGCTTATCAATCCAAACTCAGGATCGACTGACGGGCCCGCAAAACAAATGATGGTCGCAATGACGGCGCTACTTTTTGTCATTGTGTCAGCAATACCCTTTATTCCAGGTGCCGAAATTGGACTGGGTCTCTTGATGGTCATGGGAGCGCAGGTTCTCTTCTTAGTATATTTCTGCATGGTACTTGCGTTGAACATCTCGTATTTATTCGGACGCTTCGTGCCGGCGCGCGCAACAATTGCGACATTTAGCTTTTTTGGACTAAAGAAAGCCAGCGAGTTGGCCAAACAAATAGCGCCACTGTCCAAAGAGGAGCGGCTGACTTTTCTGACAAATAAAGCCCCGCGGTTTATAATCCCTTTTTTGTTGAAGCACAGATATCTCGCCCTTGTCGTCGTCCTGAATATACCTGGTAATACACTGATCGGTGGAGGCGGTGGCATCGCATTTATTGCAGGATTAAGCGGGATATACTCCTTCCCAGCTTACATTTTAACAATCTTGATCGCGGTTGCTCCGGTGCCATTGGTTTTTTACCTTTCTAGCAGCGCTTTCTGAATTTAATCTTTGTTGGATCCATCCCCTTTGCCTTCATCTTCTTCAGCAATTTGAGATAATACCTTCTGAAGAAGTGCTTCTGTTTTTCGGCGCCCTGCTATAGACATCTCCTTGAGATTGATATCGAGTTTCAGGTTTTGGAACTCTTCGTGAATGGCGTCAACAGACTGCAAAATTTCATCCCGTTCACTCAATATCTCATATGTCGCAACCGGGAATTTTATGCCCTTAACGGTTATCTGGTTTTTATTGCCACAGAGGATTTCTCCCTTGATGTTTGCGTAGGTTTCATGAGAAATTCTGATTTCACCTGTTGAGGCTGTTGATTCCAACCGGGACGCTAAATTCACCCCATTTCCAATCGCCGTGTAATCCATTCGCTCAGAGCTACCAAAATTCCCCACTGTGCAATAGCCAGTATTGATTCCTATACGGCTTTGTAGAGGTTTTTCTATACCAATCTCGAACCACTCTTCATTCAGCTCTTGTAAGCGCTTTTTCATAACAAGAGCCATTTTTGCGCAGGCAATGGCATCTTCCTTAACGCCTTTACTTTCCGGGTCGCCGAAGAAAATGACAATCGCATCGCCAACAAATTTATCAATCGTTGCGCCATGTGCCAGTGCTATCTCAGACATTTCCGTCAAATACTGATTGAGAATTCGCGTAAGATCTTCGGCTTCAAGACGTTCGGTGATCTCCGTAAATCCAACAATGTCTGAAAAAAATACTGTGAGCTTCTTACGGCGACTGGTGATATCGCCGCTATTGGTGCCTTCGAAAATTGACGCATAAACCTGCGGAGACAGATATTTCGCAAGCTGGTTCGACAACCGTTCCAAAGCGGTGGATTGTTCAGCAATTGCCTCTTCCTGACGCTTGATCTTGGTAATGTCGGAATACACAGCAACCGTACTACCATCTTCCGCCTTGCGTTCATTGATCAAAATCCAGCGCCCATTGACTCGTCGCTGAACATATGAACTTGATGTTTTGCGATGATTATGGAGGCTTTCCGTGATCCATTCTTCCTGCCGCCCTACAGCATCTTCAATAAAATCATGGGCCGCTGCCTCGCGCATGATCGTTTCAAAAGTCTTGCCATACTGCAAGTCAACGGATTGATCTGGAAAAAACTGACTGCAATACACGCTGTTACAGACAACCAGGCGATCATTTGCATCATACAAGGAAAAACCTTCCGAAATGTTCTCGATGGCGTTTACCAATCGCCGTCGGGTGACTTCCAGTTCACGATGATTAGATTCTTGATTTTCCACCGCCGTATCCCTGAAGACGGCCAAGGCATTCGCCATGGATCCAAGTTCGTCATTTCTATCTCGAGAAGGAATCTCAATTGCCGTGTCGCCACTCGCTAACTTTGTCATAGTTTCCGTTATATTTTCCAACGGCCGAATTATTCTTGGCCGAATATAAAAAATCATCACAAACAAAGCGGTTAATACACTGGCCAATGCCACAAGTATGAGAAATGTTTTTCCAGACTGGACAACCTTGCCAGAGTGTATTTCAGCTACAACACTTCTATCCTTTGCCGTCGAAACTAGACCGGCGACTTCTTTATATAACGCCAGTGATATGGCTCTACTTACTCTCAGTGATTCCGCGGCACGTGTAGAAAATTCCAATTCACTTCGACGCGTCTCAAAGAGATTGTTATCTGCCGTCCCAATATCCAACAATCGGACGGTACTTGCAGCAAGATTATTATCCCGCAATATCGCGGAAATTTGCTCAAGCATATCGGCGATCCGTTTCGATGATGCTTCAAATCTTTCCTGAAAAGGGCCGATCAATGCCACATTGGATACATTTGCCGCTTCGCTCAAAATGCCTGCAACGAGATTTCCTTCGGCGCGAAGGGAGAGCAGCAATTGTAAGGTGTTGGCGCCGACATCAATCAATTGATTAATCGCAGCCGATGATGTTGTTGCTTCCTTCTGCGCTGCAACATCCAAATTCTGCAACTTGGATATCATCAATCGTGAAAATACTTGCTGAAAGTTCGCATAAGCTGCTTGCAAATAATTGTATTGCTCAATCAATTGAGTAGAAAAAACGGTTCCATCCGTACCTTGCTGGCGAAAAGAATTTCGCTTTATCGAGAAGATTTTGTTTTCGCTTCGCCCGATATCCAGAACAGACTGGCCAAGTACAACATATGCTTGGCTACTTTCGTCCAGTTGAAATTTCTCGCCTAGGCTTTCAACTACTTTTTGAAGCTGGTCAAATTCGCTTTCCAAGACTCCCAAACGCTTCGGGTCTTGCAAAAATATTATCTCCGCGAGCAGGTCTTCGGCAGTATCAATACTAATCCGAAACGCAAGAATAGCGTCAACTGATTCCATAGAATCACCTATTAGTGCACGAAGGTTGTCGCCGCTTTTAGCTGAGATTTCTTCACCATCCAGAACAAATTCGAATACGGCATCATCTATAAGTGGCTCCATCGTCAGCAGAAAAAACTGATGAATTCGCGCAAGTTCCGCCGTACTATCTTCTGTTTCAGTTTTTTTGGTTAAGCGCAAAACAACGTCATTTTTCAAATTTGAAAGGCTGTTCGATAATTCGTTTTCTACTTTGCCCAGTTTTTCCCACTTTTCCACATCACTCGTTTTAATCGGCGAGTTTTCTATGGCTAATCTCAATTTCGCGATGCGCTGATCAAGGATTTCAATTGTTTTACGGTGATCCTCCAAGCTAGTGTTGACCATTAAATCTGGTGCAGACGAAGAAATTTCGGCCGCATATTCAGCCAATTTTAAAGCGGATTCCATTTCCGGCAGGCTTTGTTTCGTGATTTGGTCCGTGGATAATGAAACATGGACGAAAGAATACCACGCTATTATACCGGCGATCACACTCATCGAGGCTAGCAAGCCCAACGCCAAGAACAGCTTACCATTGATTTTCAGTTCAAATTTACGCCGGTCGCTATGTGTATTATCTTCAGTCATTAGGAAGTTCTTCTATCGCATTATATTTTCCATCCGGAAGTATTTCTGTCAAAAATACTCCCTCCATACCTTGATTGTCGTCAGGCCCAAATGCGAGCTTGATGCCGCCCAAATCAAATTGTACTTCCCGATCTATTTGATCAATAAACCCTGATCGGGTTGGCTCGTTTCCCAGCCTCTGCAAAATTGCGATAACTAGTTTCCCTGCTATGTATCCCTCCAATGAGACGAAACCAGGTTCCGAAGACGAGTTCAAGCTAAGCAATGATTTTCTGTAATCTACAACCAGTGGAATACTGTTGTCTTCTGGAAACGGTACGACCTGAGTTACATAGACCTTCTCACCTTTCCCATCCAATTCGTTCGCCAAAGCTTTACTGCCAACAAAGGATATATTCATAAAAACAACATCGAATTTCAAACGACGGGCTAGTTTTATGAATTCGGCACTTGCTTTATAAGTTCCAATCATAGCGATCGCTTGCGGATCTCCGGCACGGATTGAAAGCAAGGCCCGCTTAACCGCCGTCGTATTACGTAAATATTTTCCTTCAGAAACAGCTTTCAAGTTTCTTTTTTCAAGCGCCTTCGTGACACCGGCAAGGCCTGCTCGGCCAAAGGAATCGTCCTGATAAAAGACGGCGACACGTTTTATCCCCAAGTCCTCAGTAAGATGCTCGATCCAGGATTCCGTTTCTTGTTCGTAGGAAGCACGCACATTCACGACATTTCGCAATGCAGGATCTCGTAAAAACGACGCGCCTGTAAACGGCGCGATGAAAGGAATATTATCGCGGGTAGCAATTGGCTGAACCGCTTTTGCCGTTGGCGTGCCGACCCCGCCAATCAATGCAAAAACCTTGTCGACCGTCAAAAGGCGATTGACGTTTTCAATTGCTTTTCCTGGATTATAGCCGTCATCGTAGGATTTTAGCTCTAGGCGCCTCCCATGAACGCCGCCCACCTTATTCACCTCATGGAAAGCCGCCAAAATACCATCGCGCATGCCCTGTCCAAGCGCGGATGCAGGTCCTTCAAAAGCCGCCGATTGGCCAAATAGAATTTCCGCGTCATTCACACCGGTTTCCGCATAAGCAAGTCGCGCAAATTCCAGTGACGCAGTTAGACAAAAAGCTGCAAGTAAAATTGAGCGGGCGCTTCCGCCAAGATTTTTTATCAAAACCGTTTAAGTATCCCTCAAAGATAGTCTGAAACGCATTTAAATAGCGTCTTGCGCTTTAATGACGTCAGTTATCAATATATCTCTAAACGACCCTAAGACAAGGAAAAGCCTTTGTAGCCTTTTTCGACAATCTCCTCGCAGGCGGCCAAATAGCGCTGAAAGCCCAGGTACGGCATGAAAATGCGAGGTTTCCCCGGAATATTTGCGCCCAAATACCACGAATTGCATGTCGGAAATAAAGTATGGCTGGCAAGTTCGTTCGTTTGAGCAACCCACGCTTCTTCCGCATCACTAGAAGCTTCAACCCTGTTGCAATTGGTTTCGCGACAATAATTAATGCAATCGGAAATCCATTCCACATGGTGCTCAATAGCTGGCATCATGTTTGCGAGCACAGAAGGGCTTCCAGGGCCCGTCACAATAAACAAGTTTGGAAAGCCAGCAATAGCCACACCAAGATATGTTTTGGCACCTTCAGCCCATTTCTCTTTTAATGTTGTTTTATTGCTACCTTTAATGTCAATTTTGGCGAGGGCGCCCGTCATGGCATCAAATCCAGTTGCAAAAACCAGCTCGTCCAATTCGATTTCCGTCCCATCACGTCGAATACCTGTTGTCGTAATTTCGTCAATTGGATGCTCAGTGACATCCAACAACGTCACATTATCCCTATTATATGTTTGATAGTAATTTGTATCGACGCACATTCGTTTACAACCGACGACCGTTTGCGGCGACAGTTTTTCAGCTAAATCCGGATCATTGACGACCTCTTGGATTTTACTTCGTACGAAATCTGCCGCTGTATCATTAGCCTCTTTGTTGGTTAAAAGGTCGTTGAAAGCCCCTAGAAAAGTCAGGCCGCCCCTTTTCCAGCGTTTATCATAAGCTACTTGCCTTTCCTCTTCGCTGACATCCATCGCCATATCTTCATTTATGGCGAGAAGAAAACCGGATCTAGAGTTCTTTGCTTCTTCCCTGTAATTTTTATAATTTGCTTTCCTCTCGCGCTCATATTCAGGATCATAAGGTCCATTGTACGCAGGTATTGCATAGCTCGGTGTTCTTTGGAAAACGTATAGATGATCCGCCTGTTCTGCGATAATTGGAATAGACTGGACTCCAGAAGAGCCAGTACCGATGATCCCAACTTTCTTACCAGTGAAATCTGCCCCGTGATGTGGCCAGCTTCCAGTATGGTAAGTACCGCCAGCGAATTTTTCTCGACCTTCAATTGCTGGAATATTGGTCGATGAAAGGCAGCCTGTGGCCATTACACAAAAACGAGAGACGGTCGCTTCACCGTCGGCCGTTGTTATTGTCCAGCTATTTGACGTTTCGTCAAAAGCCATTTTCGAAATGTGACTATCGAACTGGATATCTCGCCGCAATTCAAACCTATCCGCCACATGATTAGCATATTTCAAAATTTCAGCTTGCGTCGCATACCGCTCCGACCAAACCCATTCTTGCTGCAATTCTTCAGAGAACTGATAAGAATACTCGAGACTTTCAACATCACATCTCGCACCCGGATAGCGATTCCAATACCAGGTGCCGCCTATATCTCCACCTGCTTCAAAAACTCTAACTGAAAAACCCCGGCTGCGTAGGTTATGCAACATGTATAAACCGGCGAATCCGGCCCCAACGACAATAACGTCATAGTTATTTTTGGCCATATTTTTAGCTGTCCTCAGTTCTTATTATTTTTTTAAAGGCTCTTTCAATAGGCGCTCAGTTTATCACAAGTTGCTTACACAGCAACAACTGCCGACAATTCATTGCTTTTTGTTCCGCCTCGTTCATGTTAATCAAACGCATCAAATGCGTGACTACGATAACTTTAGGATACAGATGACTAAGCTGACTGTTATAGGAGCGGGCGCTTGGGGTACAGCCCTTGCAAACACGGCAAGAAAAGCCGGAAATGATGTCATCTTATGGACTCGTCATGGCGAACATGCCGACTCGCTTAACGCTGAGAAATCAAATTTGGCGTACTTACCCGGCATTCCGCTGGTTTCCGGAATTATGGCAACCTCTAACATCCAGCAGGCGGCTCGATCTGACATTATTTTATTGGTAACACCGGCACAGCATGCCCGGGAAACACTCTATCGATTAAAACCGGAACTCGAGCCTGAAACCGCACTTGTGATGTGCTCAAAAGGAATCGAACAAGAAAGCGGGAGATTGATGAGCGAAATAATGGAAGAAATTGCCCCGTCAAATCCCCATGCCATCCTTTCCGGACCAAACTTCGCCACCGAAATTGCGCGCGGGCTACCGGCTGCCGCAACACTTGCCTGTCGACATAGGGAACTTGGTGAAAGCCTAGTGAAGGCGATCGGCCTACCCACCTTTCGCCCGTACTTAACAGACGACATGATAGGCGCACAAATTGGTGGCGCGGTAAAAAATGTCCTGGCGATTGCCTGCGGTCTGGTTGCGGGTGGGCGGTTAGGTGAAAACGCCCGAGCAGCACTGATCACAAGAGGAATGGCCGAAATATTGCGATTGGGTGAGAAATTAGGGGCGCGCGCTGAAACCCTTATGGGCTTGTCCGGTTTTGGGGATCTCATATTATGCTGCACCTCACAGACTTCGAGAAATTTTTCACTTGGGGCCGCGTTGGGTCAAGGAGATATCTTGGAAGAAATACTTCAACAGAGAACTGCAGTAACGGAAGGCGTCTATACTGCTTCCGCAATCTGTAAGCTGGCAGAAAAATTTGGTATCGAAATGCCAATCTGTGCGGCGGTAGACGAGATTTTGAGCGGTGGAACAGCCGTATCCAGTGCTATTGAAGATTTACTCGCCCGCCCATTTAGAGACGAAAAACTCGCCGGATTTTAATTTGAACGTCAAAGGAAAAAACATGCTTTTTATCGCACATTGCACAGACAAGCCAGATCATTTGCAAGTTCGCCTGGATGCCCGCCCAGACCATCTAGATTTCCTTAAAAATAAGGGGGATTCGTTAAAAATTGCTGGGCCAACAATGACTGCAGATGGTGAAAAACCGAACGGAAGCCTGATTATTTTTGAGGATACCGATCTGGAAGCCGCAAAAGCTTGGATTGCCAGCGACCCCTACGCCGGAGCAGGCCTCTTTGAAAGTGTGGTTGTCAAACCTTGGAAACATGCAATCGGTGGCGGCGTCTAAGCAAGAAAGATTGCGGCTTCCCTCCCGCGGATAAATGTTGCTCCCGTAGTTTTCCTGTGATCTATTATTATAAAATAATAAACAAGAAACGAGGAATTCTATGCTGTTTACCCAAGAGCATAATGAGCTTAAGCGGACCGTAAATCGGATTATTGATGAAGATCTAAATCCAAACGTAGATGATTGGGAAAATGCGGATATTTTTCCCGCTCATGAAGTCATGAAAAAGATGGCCGATGCCGGCCTCCTTGGCATCGGAAAGCCTACTCAATATGGCGGTCTTGACCTGGATTTTTCCTTTGAAATGGTCTTCGCCGAAGCATTGGGTGGTATCCGCGCCAACGGTGTTTCAACCTCGATTGGCGTTCAAACCACTATGTGCACTCCTGCACTCACTAAATACGGCAGTGAAGAACTCAAGCAGGAATTTTTAGTTCCGACAATTTCGGGAGACCTTGTCGGTTGCATCGGAGTTAGCGAAGAAACTGCAGGATCTGATGTGGCAAATACCAAAACCAACGCAAAAAAGGACGGTGGCGACTATATTATCAATGGTTCGAAAATGTGGATTACAAATGGCGTGCAAGGTGACTGGGTTTGCCTCCTGTGTAATACTGCCGAAGAAGGCGGGCCGCATCGCAACAAATCTCTAATTATCGTACCACTGAAAACCAAAGGCGTTTCCGTTACCCGCAAACTGGACAAACTCGGTTTGCGCTGTTCCGATACGGCGCAGCTTTTCTTCGATAATGTACGGGTACCCGTTGGCTATTTGATTGGCGAAGAAAACAAAGGCTTTACCTATCAAATGAGACAGTTCCAGGAAGAAAGATTGTTTGTCGCCGCTCGCGCCCTTCGGGGAATGGAAATGGCTATTGAAGACACCATTGAATATACCGGACAACGCAAAGTCTTTGGCGGTACCATTTTGGACAATCAAGTCGTCTACCACAAACTCGCCGAAATGCAGAGTGAACTGGAGGCTGCAAGAGCGTTACTGTACAGAACTACCGAGCAATATGTCTCGGGTGAGGATGTCACAAAACTTGCTTCGATGACTAAGTTTTTGATGGGTAGCCTTGCAAATAAAATTCCGAGCGCTTGTTTGCAATATTGGGGCGGGCAGGGGTTTATGTCAGAAAACTGGATATCCCGAGCCTATCGGGATTTGAGGCTAACCGGAATTGGTGGCGGGGCGAACGAAATAATGCTGGAAATTATTGCCAAAAAGATGGGAATATATCCCGGAATGCGAAATTAAGGAAAGCAGGGGCAACCCATGAATACCTGGCTAATAAAAACAGAACCTGGCTCCTGGTCATGGCAAGACCAGTTGGAGGCCGGCGAGAAGGGTACTTTCTGGGATGGTGTTCGCAACTATCAAGCCTCTAATAATATGAAAGCCATGAAAATTGGAGATCAGTGCTTTTTCTATCATTCTGTGAAGGAAAAGAGCATCGTTGGTATCGTTGAAGTAATCAAAGAGTATTATCCGGATCATACAGATCCTAAAGGTCGCTTCGGCATGGTCGATGTAAGAGCTTTAGGCACCTTGCCCTCGCCTGTAACGCTCGCCGAAATTAAAGCAGAGCCAAAGCTGGAAAATCTAGCGCTAATCAAGCAAAGTCGACTGTCCGTGGTGCCAATAGATACGGTGTCTTGGAAACATATTTGTATAATGGGCAAGCTTTAATTTTTGTACTGGAAAGCATTTGGTATATTCCCTCTGATCTCGTAAGGTCTCAGGCTTAGAATTATCGTTCCCAAAAATTGGATCCCATGAATATTCATCTACCAACTTCTGGCAGTAACCTGCAGGCATATGCTTTTCTGGTTATAACCACATTATGTTGGGGCATGAACGCCGTTTTAGGAAAATTCGCTGTTGGTGAAGTCTCGCCAATGGCTTTGGTTTCTTTACGTTGGATGGGTGTCGTGATTTTAATGATGATTATCGCCCGCCGTCAGATTGTCAGGGACTGGCCTATCTTGAAGAAAAGATTGGTGTACATGTTGATCATGGGCAGCCTCGGATTCACGGGTTTTAATACACTGTTTTATGTTTCCGCTCATTCGACGACTGCTGTAAATATCGGTATTCTTCAAGGATCAATCCCGGTATTCGTTATCACTGCCGCTTTCTTTGCTTTAAAAGCAAGAGTCACTCCCATGCAGATCGTCGGAGTTCTCGTCACAATCATCGGTGTTGTCATCGTTGGTTCAGGTGGCAGTTTGGATCGCCTAGCTAGCCTTGCACTCAATCGGGGCGATGTCATGATGCTTGGCGCATGTGCACTTTATGCAGGATATACTGTTGCACTCCGCTTCAAACCAGAGGTTTCCGCCTTAAGTTTTTTCGCAGTAATGGCAACAGCTGCCTTTGTAACGTCCTTACCGTTCGCTTTTGTAGAGATTCACCTTGATCATTTCTTGGCGCCGACCTCAAGCGGTTGGATCGTTGTTATTTTGGTCACGCTTTTTCCTTCATTTATTGCGCAGCTCACCTTTATCCGCGGCGTTGAGATTTTGGGCCCTGGCCGCGCAGGCGTCTTTGCAAACTTGGTTCCGGTATTCGCGTCTATTTTCGCCGTAAGTTTTCTGGGTGAACCGTTCGAAATATATCAAGGAACTGCTTTAGTCTTAGTCCTTTTCGGTATTTGGTTATCGGAGCGCGGGAAAGCTTCTTAAAAATCGCTCACAATACCCTTGCGCTCCCAATCCCCATACCGCGTCGGCTCCAGGCCCTTGGGACCACCAATCTCACCTTCCGCCTGAGTTTGCTTTATGGCTGTTTTTTCGTTTTTCTCAACGCCATTATCAGAGGATTCTTGCGCGTCAGTATCTAAAGTCTTTTTATCATCTTTCATTTTTTTGTTCCGCTTATGTTAATCTTGTGTCTCATGGCATAAAAATAGGGCAGTAATCCATAGACTTCCAGTAATTCCAACCCCTCTATAGACCGAAAGGTCATTTTCCCGTATGACACCGACATGAATGACATACAAATCAATCCCCGCCGTGCCGCGGTTCACCTGTTAACGCGCGTTCTGCAAAAACACCAGCTTTTGGAAGAGATCCTAAATCCGGTCCTCAAAGGTTTGTCACCGCGCGACCGGTCCCTATCGCGAGCTCTGGCTTCAACCACCCTTCGCCATTTGGGCACGATCGATGGCCTGATTGATAAAATGCTGGACCGGCCACTTTCCGACAAAATGTTTGAAATCAGACATATCCTTAGAATTGGTATTGCCCAAATCCTGTTCCTCAACATTCCATCGCACGCCGCCGTTCATGACACTGTAGAGCTAGTTTCCGAAAAAAGTAAATATCGCGGAATGATCAATGCACTACTCAGGAGGACCGACAGGCAGGGTGCAAAGCTATTAAGTCAAATGGATGTCCCCAAACACAATACGCCATCTTGGCTTTGGGATAAGTGGGAAGCACATTATGGCAATGAAATTACCCATGAAATAGCTGCCGCCAATATGACAGAAGCAAAGCTCGATATTTCTGTGAAAGGCGATCCACAAAAATGGGCGAAATTGCTCGAAGCCGATATTCTTGCAAATGGATCTTTACGTCGACCTGTTGCCAGTGATGTAACGTCTTTGCCCGGCTTTAACGAGGGAGAATGGTGGGTTCAGGACGCTGCCGCAACGATCCCGGCTGCGCTGTTCGGAGACGTTAAAGGAAAAGCAATTCTAGATAACTGTGCAGCGCCGGGAGGAAAAACAGCACAATTAGCTGCCGCTGGCGCCAAAGTAATTGCCCTTGATAGATCAAAAGGCCGCATGAAGCGCTTGATAGAAAATATGGATCGCCTAGGGTTGTCGGTTGATATACAGATTGGGGAGGCAGAGAATTTTTCTCCCAAACAACAATTGGATGGAATACTACTTGATGCCCCTTGTTCCAGTACCGGGACACTCCGGCGCCATCCAGATGTCGCCTATCTAAAAACATCTGCCGATATAGAAAAACTTTGCTTGTTGCAGACACGGCTTCTTGATGCCGCATCCAAGCAACTTACACCCGGCGCTATACTTGTTTACAGCGTTTGCTCGCTGCAAGCGGAAGAGGGTGAGAACCAAATTGACGCCTTGCTGAAGCGTGATTCTAGCCTTAAACGACAACCCGTTAATGCAAAAGAAATTGGAGGGCTGTCCGAAGTGATTAACACAAATGGCGATATTCGTTGCTTACCCCAGCATTCAGGCGGCATGGACGGATTTTTCGCAGCACGGCTCATTAAATTATCTGCCTCATAAGCTTGAGCAGAACCGTTTGAAATGTTAAAGGAATATCATGCAAAAACCCGTCCGAATAGCACCGTCAATCCTTGCCGCTGATTTCGCCAAACTAGGAGAAGAAGTCGCCGCCATCACGGCCGCTGGTGCTGATTTTATTCATTTGGATATCATGGACGGACATTTCGTTCCCAACATCAGTTTTGGACCCGCAGTGACGAAATCAATTCGTAGCTTTTCAGATAAACCTTTTGACTGCCATTTGATGATTACACCGTTTGATCCGTTTGTTGACGAATTCGTCGATGCCGGTGCTGACATTATTACGTTACACCAAGAATCCGGCCCGCATGCTCACCGAAGCCTGCAATTGGTGAAATCGCATGGATTAAAAGCAGGCATTTCTCTGAACCCGGCGACGCCTGCGTCAACACTTGAACATGTTATAGATGAGGTCGACTTAATACTGGTAATGAGTGTCAACCCTGGTTTTGGCGGTCAAAAATTTATCACATCGCAACTCGATAAAATCCGAACCATTCGATCCATGATCGATGCATCTGGACGGGATATCGATTTACAAGTTGATGGTGGCATTAACGTAGAAACCGCCCCTCTGGTAATAGAGGCTGGCGCAGATTTACTTGTCGCAGGTAGCGCGGCATTTAAAGGCGGACCAAGCCAATATGCTGCCAACATTAACACATTGTTGGGCAGAGCATGACAGCCGCCGCGAATTTGCCTGCTGTAGGAGGCTTACCATCGCGGCGTACAGTTCTGGATATCATTTTCGCAAGCGGCCCATATCAGGCAAGCTTGAAAACACGCGTTCCTAAACGGCTTTCCCTTGTTCCCGTCGATGTTTTCCCCGGTGATAGTGACCGTGCTGATAGTATTTTTCAGGGGCATTTTGATTTTGCAGGCCACGAATTTTATTTAGCCTCGCCTGAGCCCTGGCACGCCGAGGGCCAGCCTCTTGCCTGGCATAGAGAACTACATGAATTTGCATGGCTTCGGGACTTTTCCGCAAATGGCAGTGAAGCCGCAAAACGTCATAGCAGAGCACTTGTGCTTTCCTGGATTTCGCACTTTGAAACTTATACACCTTATGCTTGGGATGAAGATGTGTTGTCTCAGAGACTAATTAATTGGTTTTGTTACAGCGGTTTCCTTATGGAACGAGAAGATAGTGATTTCAATTTCAAGTTCCTTCGCTCCCTCAGACGGCAATATTTACATTTATCGCGCATAAGTAAAAGAAAGACGGCTCTGCAAGATCGCTTTGGTTTATGGCAGGCCCTAGTGTATGGCACTTTATGTTTTCCGGATTTACGAAAACAGACTGACAAAATCATGTCCGGCCTAGAAGCAGAAATTGGGCGTATCGTTATGGCTGACGGCTGCCACATTTCCAGAAGCCCCGAACAACATTTAATATTGCTCGGGCATCTTGTCAGCTTACGCAACACCTTGATGGCCGCAAATGTAATTGTTCCCATTATCCTTAATAATACAATCGATCGACTTGCTCCCGCAGTCCGGTTTTTTCAGCATGGAGATGGCAAGTTGGCTCTCTTCAATGGCGGGAGTTTAATGGATGATGGTTATTGCGATACGCTCCTCTCCATGTCTGATGCAACGGGCCGTGCACCGCATCGTTTCCCGCAAGGGGGGTTTGAGCGACTAAAAGCAGGACGGGCTCTACTTCTGATCGAAACTGGTGAAGGGGGTCGAGACAAACGCGACCTTCGATATTCAGGCCTTCTTGGTTTTGAATTTAGTTACGGGAGAGAACGTTTGATCGTGAATTGCGGTGGATCTCGAGATCTAGATTCCTCTTGGGGGAAAGCCCTTGCGTCCACTGCTGCACATTCTACGCTTGGTTTTGGCAATTTAAACGCCGTTTTCCCATCTAGTAATGACGGTGAAAATGAGCACAGTGCGGTGGTCCGCAATGAGGAAGAAGGAAATGTCTGGCTTGATTTGGAAAGCACGGGATATCTGTCGTCTGTTGGGTTACGTCATCGCCGCCGTTTATATATGGATGCAAGTGGACTAGCTCTGCGTGGCGAGGACCAACTCATTCCAGAGCGACGGCCTTCAGCCAATCGATCTCATTTTACACTCCGCTTTCACCTTCATCCCGATCTGAGTATTTCACGAAGTGCGGGGGGTAAGAATATTTTGATCAGAACGCTGAGCGGCTCTGGCTGGAAATTCCTGACTGGCGCTCCTTTGCTTACATTGGAAGAAAGCGTTTATTGCAGCATTCCAGGTGAACGACGTCACAATCAGCAGATCGTCATTGGCGGCCATATTGAAAATGAAAGCCCTTTGCTCGTTAAGTGGGCCCTTACTCGATTGTCAGAGTAAAATTTAAGTTACGCGCCGCCAATCAAGTATTATTTTTAAAGCTGCCAGCGCTTGATGTTTGAAGAAAATTCAGTATTTCGCCAGATCCCTTTTACATCGGCAATTAACCCTTCCTGGGTCATCATTGCTTCCAATGCGGATGCCGAAAGAGTTGTATAAACAGAATGCGCGACGGCGCCAATAATCGCGTCATATCCTTTTAAGTTTGAAAGACTCTCAATTAAATCAATATCCAGGAACTGGCGCGCTTCTTCTTTGTCGGCAAGTGGATCATGGATATCTACTTGATGCCCCAGTTCACGCAATCTGGAAATAATGTCTGTGACTTTTGTGTTCCGTAAATCAGGAACATTCTCTTTAAACGTCAAGCCCAGAACTAATATTTTGCTGTTTCCATCGAGTTTCGTATCAACGCTTTCAGCGATAAAGTTTCCCATGGACTCATTTATTCGACGGCCCGTCAAAATCAAATCTGCAAAATGCCCGACTTCATCAGCTTTATGCGCAAGATAAAAGGGGTCAATGCCAATACAATGACCGCCGACCAGGCCAGGGGTGAAATCTAGGAAATTCCATTTTGTTCCAGCTGTTTCAAGCACATCAAAAGCCGAAAGGCCAAGTTTTTGAAAAATCATTGTGGCTTCATTTACAAAGGCGATATTAATATCGCGCTGTGCGTTTTCTATTACTTTTGCTGCTTCAGCTGTCTTGATATTTCGTGCGCGAAAGATACCGCCGGATGTCGCAGCACCATATATATCAGAAAGAATATCGGTAATTTCTTCGGTTTGCCCGGATACTACCTTAATAATTTTATCAACCGTATGCACTTTGTCGCCAGGATTGATACGCTCCGGAGAATATCCCAAATAGAAATCCTGTCCCGAAACCATACCGGAGTATTGCTCCAATAGAGGACCACATACATCCTCTGTCACACCCGGATAAACAGTACTCTCTACAACCACGATAGCGCCTTTTTTCAATATCGAACCAACGCAGGCGCAGGCGCCCTCCAAAGGCCCTAAATCAGGTTTATTATTTTTATCAACTGGTGTAGGTACGGTAACAATATGAACATCAGCATCAGCAATATCCCCGATTTCTGTCGTAACGACCATGCTGCTTGCCCGCAATAGAGGCGGGTCGATCTCGAAAGTTCTATCCACTCCTTGTCGAAGTTCCTGGACGCGCTCCTCGTGAACATCGTATCCAATAACAGTAAACTGCCGCGCCAATGCAACCGCTAGAGGCAGACCCACATACCCAAGGCCTACTATGGAGATCGTTGTTTTATCGCTCACTTTTTCCAAGCCATGTAAGGCTGCCGGAGAAGAATTCGCCATACTGTCTGCTTCCAATATTGAATTACTCGTCTTTGGTACTGCCGCGAGAAGAGAATGTCTAAGTTTTTTTCGTTAATTGTTCCGAAAACTTGCCCATCATGCTATAGCGCCAGCGTGTCTTCAATCACCTTAGCCAAGGATACATTCACCGATGCCTACCAGTGATCTACAGCCAGTAAATCGTGCTCTCATTTCTGTCTCTGACAAAACGGGGCTCATCGACTTGGGTAAAGCGTTGGCCGTACAGAATATAGAAATTCTTTCGACCGGCGGCAGCGCCAAAATGCTGCAAGACGCTGGAATATCGGTCACCGAGGTTGCGGATCATACACATTTTCCAGAAATGATGGGCGGCCGCGTTAAAACGCTTCATCCCAAAATACATGGCGGTATTTTGGGACTCCGAGATAACGAAGACCATATGGCTGCAATGAGCCAACATGATATTGGCCCAATTGATCTAGTCGTTGTCAATCTCTATCCATTTGAGGAAACCGTTGCAAAAGGCGCCGATTTTCACACTTGTATTGAGAATATCGATATTGGTGGTCCAGCGATGATTCGATCCGCCGCTAAAAACTATGGATTTGTAAATGTCATTGTCGAATCAGATGACTATGCGGAGATAATCAAAGAGCTGATAGCTCATAATGGAAAAACGAGCATCGAACTACGCAAGCGCTTGGCGGCAAAAGCCTACGCTCGTACCGGCGCCTATGATGCTGCGATCTCATCTTGGTATGCTGAGCAATTAGGACAAGAGTTTCCGGATCGTCTGGTTTTCAGTGGCACACGACAGCAGGTTATGCGTTACGGGGAAAACCCTCATCAATCCGCTGCTTTTTATTCGAACGATGAAATCCGGATCGGTGTCGCTTCGGCGACGCAACTCCAAGGGAAGGAACTATCGTATAACAATTTCAATGATACTGATGCAGCCTTTGAATTGGTCGCAGAATTCAACCCTAAAATTTTCGGGCCCGTCTGTGCAATTATTAAGCATGCCAATCCCTGCGGCGTCGCTTTGGGATCGACTTTGTCAGAGGCCTACAAATCAGCGCTTGCCTGTGACACAACGTCGGCTTTTGGTGGAATTATTGCCTTAAATCAAACTTTAGATGTTGCGACAGCCAAAGAAATTATCAAAATTTTTACAGAGGTGATCATTGCACCTGATGCCGACGATGATGCAAAAGCTATTATTGCTTCGAAGAAAAACCTTAGGTTGCTCCTAACAGGCGGGCTTCCAGCGCCGGAAAATGACGGCCAGTTGATAAAATCACTCGCAGGCGGGTATCTCGTCCAAGATCGCGATAATCAACTAACGGCCCAACCGGAATTACAAATTGTTACGCAGAAAGTTCCAACAGAACAGGAACTATCTGATATGAAATTCGCTTTTACTATCGCCAAACATGTTAAATCCAATGCAATCGTTTATGTTCGCAATGGGGTAACTGTCGGTATTGGTGCAGGTCAGATGAGCCGAGTAGACTCCTCAAAAATTGCCGCCAGTAAAGCCCTTGAGGCAGCGAAGAACGCCGGCGAAGAAGCTTCTTGGGCCAAGGGCTCAGTTGTTGCCTCTGACGCCTTTTTCCCGTTTGCGGATGGACTGCTTGCAGCGGCAGAAGCAGGAGCGACGGCAATCATACAACCCGGTGGATCCATGCGCGACGATGATGTTATAAAAGCAGCTGACGAGGCTGGTTTGGCTATGGTGCTAACTGGAATGAGGCATTTCAGACACTAAGGTACTCAAGACAAGAAAGGGTGCACGAATGATCATTACAACAACGGGATCCGTTGAAGGAAAGACTATCACGGCCTATCATGGCGTTGTCGCCGGTGAAGCGGTTATGGGAACAAATTTCGTTCGCGATTTTTTCGCAAAAGTAACCGATAAAATTGGAGGCAGGTCTGATGCCTATCAAAAGGAAATCAAAAATGCACGAGGCTTCGCTCTCGAGGACATTCAAGAAGAAGCTGAAGAATTAGGCGCCAATGCCATTGTTGGTGTCAGCGTTGATGTCGAAGTAATCGGTGACAGCATGCTCATGGTGGTTATTTCAGGAACAGCCATCTCTGTCGCGTGATCCTAGTGGTCGGGCTCACGGACAAAACTCATCAAGGCAGCCCCGATCAACAGTAGAATAAAGATTACGATCATTGCCGGTCTTTGCTGCCCTGTTGCTGTCGTCACGACGCCAATTAGGAGGGGTGCGATAAAAGCTGTTGCTTTTCCGGAAAGGGCAAACAGGCCAAAAAATTCCCCGATCTTTTCCGGTGGAGACAAGCGCGCGATCAAAGTCCGGCTTGCTGCCTGTGCTGGTCCAAAAAACAATCCCATTATAAAGGCAAAGCCCATAAAGACCATTTCGGCCGGGCTCGCAAATAAGCCGCCGCCTTCAACTGGCATCGCCGCCGGAAGGCCGAATAGAACCTGGCCATGACTGATCGACAGTACGCCAACGGAGGCGAAAGACAGCCCCAGGACCGATATTACAATCGTTGGCTTTGATCCGATCTTATCATCCAACCAGCCCCCGATAAAGCAACCACCGATGGCGAAGAAATTTATCAAGATGCCAAAAATACCGAGCTGTGTCGTTTCCCAGCCGAACAAACCCGCTGCATAAATTCCAGAAAAACCGATCAACGCCAAAATGCCATCGTTGTAAAACATCCTAGCAACTAAAAAAAACATAATGTTCTTGTAGTTTCTCAATGTTCGCAACGTCGTGAGCAAAGATGCAAGTCCTTGTGTGATCGCAACGCGTTTGGAGACACCTGTTGGTTTTGTATCAGGAGTGAATAACAACATGGGGACGATAAAGATAAGCAACCAAATCGCCGCCATTGGCCCGGTGATCCGGTCTGGCTCATGAGTTGCCTTGTCCAACCCAAGCAAGGGTTCTGCGGGCATGGAGAAACCAAGGAGCACGATAAACAAGGCTATTAGCCCGCCGATATACCCCAATCCCCAGCCGAATCCACTAAGGCGTCCCAATTTCGATTGCGGTACCAGATTTGGCAACATGGCATTATTAAATACTAGGCTAAATTCAACACCAATAGTTCCAATAACGATCGCAACGAGGATCCAGATTATTCCGCTTTGCTGGCCCGGCACGGCCCACCACAAAGCAAAAGCGCCAACAGCACACATAATTGAGAAAAAGACGATCCAGGGCTTACGGGCCCCGCCCGCGTCAGCAATAGAGCCAAAGACCGGGCTGAAAAGTGCAATTAAAATTCCGGCAGCCGCTTGCGTATAGCCCCAATACGCTTGACCTTGTGCAGGAGTAGAAGCCACAAAGGAGGTAAAATACGGCGCAAAGATAAAAGTCGTGACAACAGTGAAATAAGGCTGATTAGCCCAGTCGAACATGGCCCATGAGAATTTCCCCAAACGGCTTGCTTCTGCCGCCTTTGTCCGGCTTTCCCCCATTGTCCCCTCCATGATTAGACTCCGCGCCTTGTCAAGCTACGACAATGTCCGAGCTTATTCAATCTCGATCAGGTGGATAAAATATAAACTAATTCCCTAGCTGATCATGGATCGGAACTGACGATTGGCATAAGCCAATTTGGACACGTCCAAAACTCCCATGGCTTTGAACTCCTTAATCAATTCAGAGGATCGCTTGATAGGTGTCTGATGCTGCTTCACCCAATGTTCAAAGGCCTTCCGCCCAGCATGTCCGTTAGCCCCAACAAAAACGGAGTTCGTGAGCGCCCGTTGTTGACCGTAAAGATCATCTATGATCGCTGCAATAGCGAGGCGATCCCAGTTAGATTCTGGTTCAATTGTTTCGGCTGCAGAGCGCAACCAATCCAAATTAAGTTCAGCCCCAACGGCAAAATAGACTTCGCCCACTTCCGTGATGGGGCGCGTGTTGCTATTACCTACCTGAACTACATCTAGCGACGACCGCAATGGACCCAACGCTGCCATTCGGCGCGCCAGATCTTCCGGAACGCCCGCTGCTATTAGCTGATCAGATCGATCGACGAATAAATTGCGGCCCTCATCACTCAGCAGTCCTTCCAAACCGCGTTCAAGTTTACGCATATCTGCGGATAGTAGTTTAACTTCGGCTGCAATGTCGACACTACTGGACAACCGACGAAGGCACCAAAGCGTTGCCCGACGCGCCAATTTCTGGGTTACATCGATCATGCGTCCCTGGATATCACTCGAAATTTTATTATCTTGCGCTTCAATACCCGCCCATAAACTATTCAAGTCAAAAACATCACAGACCAAGGCAAAAGCCCGTGCAACTTCTTCCGGGCGACTTCCCGTCTCCTCCGTCATCTGCATGACAAAGGTTGGCCCGGCACGATTGACCAGCTGATTGACAATGATCGTTGTGATAATTTCCCGACGCAGTCTGTGGCTCGAGATAAAGGCTGCATATTTCTTACGAAGTTGCGGTGGAAAATACTCTGTCAACCAGCTATCATAGTAAGTATCGTCAGGCAGTTTTGTTTCCAGAATATCAATATACAATGTCATTTTCGCGTAAGCCAGTAACACAGACATTTCGGGCCGGCTCAAGCCTCGCCCGGTTGCTTGTCGATCAGCAAGTTCTTCATCATCCGGAAGAAATTCTACATGTCTGTTGAGGCGATCTTTTTTCTCCAAGCCAATCATAAAGCGGACATTCTCAGAAAAACTATCCAAGCCTTGCCGCTCCGCTGTAGTGAGTGCCTGGGTTTGCAGATAATTATCTTGAAGAACATGATCAGCAACATCATCGGTCATCTCGACCAATATTCTGTCCCTCTGCTTACCCGTCATCTCCCCATCATCGAGTACAGCGCGCAATAAGACCTTGATATTAACTTCATGGTCAGAGCAATCCACACCCGCGGAATTATCGATCGCATCCGTGTTCAGGCGACCGCCACTTTCTGCATATTCAATACGACCGAGCTGAGTAACGCCCAAATTACCGCCTTCACCAATAACTTTCGATCTAACTTCGCTACCGTTGACACGAATAGCATCATTGGCCCGATCACCTGCATCACTGTTGCTCTCGTCCGCGGACTTAATATAGGTGCCGATGCCACCAAACCAGAGAAGATCGACCTTGGATTTGAGAATTGCCACCATCAATTCATTTGGCGGGACTTCAGGTTTCTTTATGTCCAGGAGTTTTCTAATTTCCGGCGAAAGCTTAATGATTTTCGCTTTGCGATCAAAGATACCGCCGCCCTTGGAAATCAATTTTTCATTGTAATCTTCCCAAGAAGACCGGGGTAATTTGAAAATTCGTTCGCGTTCGATAAAGCTTTTTGCTGGATCTGGAGAAGGATCAATAAAGATATTTCGATGATCGAAGGCCGCCACCAACCGGATTTTTTTCGACAGCAACATACCGTTACCAAACACGTCTCCCGACATATCGCCGATGCCCGCAACCGTGAAATCCTTTGTCTGAATATCATGGCCAACCTCGCGGAAATGCCGTTTGACAGATTCCCAAGCACCGCGGGCGGTAATGGCCATTTTCTTATGATCATATCCCGCGGCCCCGCCTGAAGCGAACGCATCACCGAGCCAAAAGCCATAAGAAATCGCTACTTCATTGGCAATATCAGAAAATGTTGCGGTTCCCTTGTCTGCCGCAACGACAAGATAGGGATCATCTGCATCATGTCGAACCACATTCTCTGGTGGGACGACGGCGCCACCAACATAATTATCCGTAACGTCCAGCAACCCGGAAATAAAAATCTTGTAACAAGCAATACCCTCAGCCTGTACTTCTTCACGCGTGCCGCCGGAGGGTAGTTTTTTTGGAAAGAATCCACCTTTTGAACCTACCGGAACAATTACGGTATTCTTTACCATCTGAGCCTTCATCAGGCCGAGTACTTCCGTTCTGAAATCTTCCCGGCGGTCCGACCAACGCAAACCACCACGCGCCACTTTACCGCCCCGTAAATGAACACCTTCCACACGCGGGCTATAAACGAAAATTTCCACATGGGGACGGGGTAACGGTAAGTCATCTAACTTCTGACTATCCAACTTAAATGAGTAGTATAATTTGTCCGTGTTCTTGGCGTCTTTCTGATACACGTTTGTACGTAACGTATTGACAATTAAATTGACGAAACGTCTCAAAATCCGATCATCATCAAGGCTGGCAACATGATCAAGTTCGTCCCAGATATGTTTCAGTATTCGCGAAACACTTTCAGTCCGATCTTCAGGAAAGGAAGGATCGAAACGAGTCTGGAAAAGCTCAACTAATAGTTTCGATATATTGGCATTTTCCGACAACGTATTAGACATATACGACTGGCTGAACGTGATACCGGCTTGTCGCAGATACTTTGCATAAGCCCGCAGAACAACAACATTTGACCAAGCAAGTCCGGCCCGCATAACCAAACGGTTAAAGCCGTCACTTTCCATTTTTCCTTTCCATACCCGCTCAAAAGTTTCTTCAAATTTTTTCTTTAGTATATGGAGTTCAAGAGCCTGGCCACCCGGCTCTACGAGTTCAAAATCATGGATCCAGATCGCTTCTTCTGTCCCCCCGATTGATACATAATATGGGTTTTCTGACATTACCTTAAGACCCATATTCTCCATCATCGGCAAACAATCCGACAGGGAAAGCGGCTCGCCAGGACTATAGACTTTGAATCTTACTTTGTTATCAGGGTCATCGATCCAACGATAGAGGTTCAATTCAACGTCTTTGCTTTTGCGGACCCGTTCGGTCTTTTCAATATCATGCAACGACAATTCTGCATTAAAGCGTTCTTTATAAGCAATCGGGAAGGCGTCACCATAATGAGCCTTCATCCGAAGGCCTTTTTCCTCACCCCATTTATCCAACAATGCGTCATAAAGCTCGTCAGACCATTCTCTAGCAGCTGCAACCAGCCGTCGCTCCAGATCCGCGACATCAACTTCCGGCTTATGCTTGCTTTTAAGCGCAACGATATAATGGATACGTGCCAACGCATCGTCACCGACCAGCGCATAATGAGAAGACAAAGTACCGTTATGCACTTCCGCCAAAATGTCCGCAAATTTTTTGCGAAGCTCCGTATTGAATTTTTCCCGTGGAACATAGACTAAAACAGAAACAAATCGCTCAAACCGATCACGCCGGATCAGCGCACTAATACGCGGTCGTTCCTGCAGGGTCAGGATTTTTGATGACGTCTTGAAAAGATCATTGACGGAGATCTGAAATAATTCATCTCGTGGATAGGTTTCCAGAATATGAGCCAGAGCTTTTTCATCGTGACTGCTTTTCGCCAGTCCGGCTTTTTCAAGAGTTTGCGTTACCTTGCGACGCAAATAAGGAATGTCACTTGGAATTCGGTTATAGGCAGCCGAGGTAAACAGTCCGGTAAAGCGATACTCGCCAATGACTTCACCTTTCTTGTTGAATTTTTTGACACCGACGTAATCCAAATGAACTGGCCGATGAACCGTAGAGCGCACATTGGCCTTGGTGACAATAATTAATTCGCGACGGCGAAGAAAATCTCTGACTTCCGGCGTCATTTCCCGATTACCCGTCATAATTCTACGAGTTGGGTCGCGTAAAATTCCTAACCCGGAATCCTTGACAATATCCCAACTGTCTTTTCTACCTTTTGCCGCCTCTCCAAACTCAAATTCTCTGTATCCGAGAAACGTAAAATGATTATTTGACATCCAATTTAACAGGGCGCGCGCTTCATCCACCTCCTCTTTTACCAAAGGTGGCGGGTTATCTGTCAGGCTTTTGATGATACTATCGACTTTGCCTAAAATAGGCCTCCAATCCTCAACGGCCAATCGCACATCTGCTAACGTATTTAATAGTTCATGCTCAATATCTGCGAGAGTTTTTGGATCTGATTGTTCATCAATTTCCAAATGCATAATGCTTTCGCGTTGACTCTTCTGACGGCCGGTTGGAGGCTTATCGAAGGTGCGAATGCGTTTCCCTTTTTCATCCCGCTCCACGAAGATAACAGGATGAATCACCAAATGAACGGTCAATCCTCTCCGGCTTAAAGTTGATGTGATACTATCAACCAAAAATGGCATGTCCTCATTAGCAATCTCAATAACCGAGTGTGATGTTTTCCAGCCATGCTCTTCGAGATTTGGGCTGAAAGCCCGCAGTTTCGCCTTTCCATGAGGGCGTTTTTCGGAGAATTTATACAGCGACAAAGCAGATCCATAAAGATGTTCCGTCGAGACCTCGTTGATATCTTCAGGTGAGAGGCGTTCATAGTAGTGACGAACAAAAATCTGTACGTCGTCGGCTATTTTCTTGTCCAGCCGTTCTGCTACCATAGATAGAACTTTTTCAATTTTCTCGTTCTTTAACTCTTCGGCTTTCGCTACCATTTCAACGTTTCCCAGCACATATAAAAGATCATGTTTCCGTCACGCATTTTAAGAAACTTTAATTAAATTATCCTTTAAGGAGGAAAAAGCAATCAAAATTCTTCTCTAAAAAGTTTCGATTTTTCAATACGTTATTTATCCTCTGCCTGATTTATATGCAGAAGAAAAATTCGCGACACAAATTGCTGTGATATGCATGATAGAAGAAAGGTGCAGGCAGTGATTGCCATAGCCTTTGACGTAGAAAACAACGGCTTCGAGCTTGAACATAAGAGAATAATTTTATTGCAGATCGCTAAAAATAACAAACGTTTGGTTGTGGGTTTTGAGGCTGTGTGGAACGCCTTTTAATTCTCGTGAATATTCGGGAGCTTCGCGATATCAACTGATTGAAAGCGGCAGATGGTCTTACGATTGTCATGATCCATTTAACGAACACATGTTCGTATTACGCATTTGCAACAATCGCAAAAAGATTATTGGTTTTTGACTTGCGGCCTAAGTGTCGCAGTTTCCGCTCATAGCGAGTCCTAGTTGGCTGGCGAGATCACGGGCAGGCGAGAACATCCTTTTTGAGTTGATATAAGTGTACCGCATAGGGGCCGAATTTGTCTTGAAATGATTTTTTCTCCATACGAACAGACCTGTTTTCGTCCAGAACGTTAAAATTCTGATCCTAGGCCATATGTTTCACGTGAAACGTTGCGTCTACCTCTTACCCAACCTTTGATCCCGCAAAAATATAAAGGTTACAACGATCTCTAAAACGGCATGATTGATATTGAGATCGACTTGGTGCCGAGCATTTTCACCGGAGACAATAAGTCAAGATCACCAATACCCATTGCATTGAAGAAACAAGAAAGCGGCAAGAAAAAGTCACAATATATTTTTGCTTCTTCCGTAAAGAGCAAGGCACGTCAAATCATTCGAATAGAACGCGCCGGTATCTATTCCTATTCGGTTATCCTTAAATTCCGGCTGAGCAGAAATACTGTGGCCATGAACAATCACTTTTTCATATAATCTATCATGAGTAAGAAACTCGCTTCTGATCCACAATAAATCGCGTTCCGTTTGATCCGCAAGAGAACGTTTTGGATTTACTCCAGCATGTGTAAAGAAAAAATCTCCTAACGAATAGTAACCCTTGAGCCCGTAGAGAAATTCTTTGTGATTGGCTGGTAATGCCGCAGCGAGTTCCGCTGATTTTGCTGCAATATCTACCTCTGTTACGGTGTCGAGTTGAAAATCAACTCCATAACTGCGCAGCGTTGCGTCGCCCCCAAAATGCAGCCACCGTTTACCTTTAAGCGGTTCATCCAGAAAACCTCGCATGGAAGCCTCATGATTACCATCTAGGGTCACAATATTGAAATCCGGTAGATCGAGATCAACAAGCGTTTGTACTACTTCCTTGCTCATGTTGCCTCGATCTACATAGTCACCTAATAAAACGATATGCCGTTTTTGGTACTCGTAGACATAATCTTGTTTAGTAATACGCTCAATCACCGAAAGAAGTAAGTCATTACGCCCATGGATATCGCCAATCGCAAACGCGATTTCCCCGGCGGGCATTCGCGCATCCGCCAGGGCAACGGTTTCGCCTTGTACTTTTTGCGTGAGTTTCGACATCACGGTTGAAATTCGTGGCAGCTCCATTAAGCAATAACCTTAAAGTAAAAGTGATCCGACACCAATTGTAGTCCACATTTATTCTAGCTTGGATATTAGCACATTAATCAATTTTACCCACTGAGCAAAAAAAGTGGCGGCCACTTGGGCCACCACTTTATATGTGCATAAAAATTTACTTCTAAAAAAAAATTTGAACCGCCGCCAATAAATTGGTTTTGCTTCATTATAAATTCACTTCGTAAAATCCAGATAACTTGACATTCTAATCCTTAACCAAATAATTCTTTTTTTCCTTACGGCCCATCCAACCAATTGCTGCCAGAGCAAATCCAAATAATATTAGAGCGATAGAAAGCGGGTTCTCGCTTTTGCTAAACTTGTCTGCAATGGCGCTTAAAAAATTATCTGTATTTCCTGTATTTACGACTTTCACCATCGGTGCCTGCGCGACCTCAGTATACTCAGTCATATTAAGTTGCGTCTGGACCACCGGATTGGGAGCATCAGATGCAGGTGCATTACCTGTCGACAGCGGTGATGCACCAGCAGAACTCAAGTGCAACATCGTTATCAATAACGCGGCCAGACATGATAGTCCAAATTTCAAGATAGCTTCTCCTGTTTCGTGCTAAAAATAACAGTCTTTTCTGTCATTTGTGTACCTATGCTGCTTACAGAATTAGGGCATCTTGAAAAAAACCGCATCCCTCATTTGGGTGATGAGGATGAAGTTTATTTAAGTTTACACAGGGAAAAGAGTTTTGCTAATTCTTGATAAGTAACTGCGCAACAAAAGATTTAGCATACAAGAGTCGATTATTCTTCCCTTAGAGCCCTATTAAAACTCAATATTATGGGATCGACAAAATAGTCGAGGGCTGTGCGCTCGCCCGTCGTTATCATGACGTCAGCCTGCATGCCCGGCCGCAGTTGCGTCACTTCGATATTGGCATTTTCAAGGCTTTCTATTTTGACTCGAGCCAAATAGTGATAGGTACCAGTCCGTTCATCTTCTAAGCTGTCAGCAGATACACTGATCACTGTTCCTTCGGCGGGGAGGGAGACACGTTGATTGAACGCCGGGAACCGTATTTGCGCCTCAGAGCCGATGAAGACGGAATCAATATCCGCTGTACTAACCTTTGCTTCCACGATTAACGTTACATCATCTGGAACAATATCAAGCACGGTCGCACCCGGTGCAATCACTCCACCAGACGTATGGACCTGCAAATCGACTACGTAGCCGGCCGTTGGTGCCCTGATATCCGTCCGGCTCAATACATCTTCGGATGCTCTTGATTGTTCTTCCAAATCAAATAACTGTGCTTGAATATCCCGCAACTCGCCAACGACTTCGTCAATTAAACTATTTTGCAGTTCGTTTATTTGTAGTTTTACTTCCCCGATGGCTTGTCGTGACTGCGCTATTTTCGACAGGTTCTGGCTGCGATTTCCACGCAATTCTGCGAGGTTGCGTTGCAGTGCACGAAGACGAGGGCGCTTCGCCAGGCTCTTTTTCACCAAGCCAGCCACATCCTCGATTTCCTCGCTGATTAACTTTATCTGGCGATCCGAAGCAAAAACTTGTCCCCCTAGTCCTTTAATTTCTTCATCCAGTTGGGCAATTTTTTGCTCAAGAATTGTTATTTGGCCTAATCTGCTTTTCCTGCGAGATTCAAATATATTTTGCTGGCCCTGCATCACTTCTGATACGTTGGATTCTGCTTTTCGTTCCTCCAACCATTCTGCAAAAGCAATATTATCGAGACCATCGCGTTCCGCTTCCAATCTGGACTTTTGCGCTAAAGCAACGGTTCTGCGCCCACGGACGATCTCCATAGAAGCTTTTGATTGAATTTCGTCCAGAATAATCAGAATTTGACCTTCCTCAACAAATTCGCCCTCTTTCACTTTGATTTCCGATACAATTCCGCCTTCAAGATGCTGAATGGTCTTACGATTACCCTCAACACTCACCGTTCCTTGAGCGATAGCGGCGCTACCCAATGGCGCAAAGGCAGCCCAGCCCATAAAGGCTCCGAAGAATATGAAAATAACCACTAAACCGAAAATTATTGGTCCGCGCACGTCCATCATCTTTTAAGGTCCTCCAGATAATTCAAGGCACCTTTTTGATCCCCTTTTACAAACATTGCATATATTTTCGATATCTCCCCATCGCTAAGAGGATGTGAAGTAAGCGATTGAATCTTTGTTTTGATTTTATCGCTTGGTCCCATTGTTAAAACAGCGGCCTTTTTTTGAACGGGCAAGCCGCCGCCGTTTAACTGTAATCTGCTTTTTTGCATTACGGGTTTTACGGAGATGTCTCGTCCATTTTTAGAAGCTGGCGATTGCGCGCATTTTTCTCCATTGGAAACAGTCCGCACGACAGGTTTTGAGTAATCTTCAGATACGCTGGGTGAGCGAACAAACGGCTTACGAACGACACCTTCGCTCTTCGCAGCTTTGCCGACTTCTTTTCGTGTCTCAAAATTTTGCGTTCTCGGCGCGGGGAGTGATTTTTGCGTTCCCTGCAATTTCATCATCACGTCGTCCCGCTCTCCAAAATCCTGAAGCATGCCGTCTTTTAGAACAAGTATCTTATCTACATGCTTAAGGATGTTGGGGCGATGGGCTATCACGATAATTGTCATCCCTTCGGCCCGAAGGTTTTCCATCGCACTCATCAGTGCGCTCTCTCCAACGCTATCAAGATTGGCATTTGGTTCATCAAGGACGAGAAGGCTTGGGTCACCAAAAAGAGCACGGGCTAGTGCAATTCGTTGCCGTTGCCCCCCAGAAAGTGCAGCACCCCCTTCACCGATTTCTGTCTCATAGCCTTTTTCCATCCGCAAAACCATTTCATGGATACCAGCTTTTTTGGCAGCGGCAATCACTTCTGCGGGGTCGCCCTCACTCATACGGGCAATATTTTCTCTAATAGTTCCTGAGAAAAGCTCAATATCTTGGGGCAGATACCCTATATGCTTGCCTCTATCATCCGGACTCCATTCGGCAACATCCATCTCGTCAAGGCGAGCAAATCCGATTCTAGATTTCAGATTTCCGACAAGGATTCGAACAAGCGTCGTTTTACCAGCTGCTGTCGGACCTATAATGCCGAGAATTTCACCGGGATTAATTCTAAAATTAATATTTCGGAGAATTGGCTCCGTTGTATTTGTATGTGTATAACTCAAACCTTCAACTGATACCGTGCCTTTGGGTTTCGGAAGCGGCATAGCGACTTCTCTTACGGCGCTTTCATCCAGTTCTGCTTTTAGGCGCCCATAAGCGGATCGAGCTGAAAGAAATCCTTTCCAGGAGCCAATCGCTTGTTCGACCGGCGCCAAGGCGCGTCCCATTATTATTGAACCTGCAATCATTGATCCGGGGCTCATTTCCGCTTCAATAACCAGCCAGGCCCCGGCGCCCGTTACGCCAATTTGAAGCAGGACCCGAACAAGCTTAGAAGCCGCCGCAAACATACCCCCCCGATCACTCGCAGATGCCTGAAGTGCCAGCGCATCAGAATGGCGATCATTCCACCGCTGAATGAGCTGCGGCATCATACCCATGGCTTCGACCACATCCGCATTACGAGATGCTGTTTCGGCCTGCTTCATAGCAACCATCGATTGACCGCCAGACTGAGTTAGTAATTTGCGGGTTGCCCGTTCATTGGCAATTGCAATTCCCAAAAGAATAATGGCCCCAATAACAGCTATCCACCCAAGCAAAGGGTGAAGCAGAAACATTACGCCTAAGAAAATTGGTGCAAATGGAGCATCTAGTATTGGAAACACGCTTGGGCCGGTTAAAAATGATCGAAATGTTCCGAGATCACGTAAGGCCTGGATACTGGCATCCTTACCAGAAGTAAGTGTCGATACAATACTGGCTGTAAGGGCTGCCCCGCCTATTCTTTGATCTAGCCAACTACTGATGCGAACGAGAACAAACGTCCGGGCTCCTTCGAGAAGTGACATGGTCAACAATGCAAATCCGGCGATCAACATTAATAGTACCAGCGTATCTGTATTCCGACTCGTGATAACGCGATCAAACACTTGCATCATAAATAACGGCGCCGTTAACATGAGCAAGTTTATTGCCAATCCAAAAACGGCAATCACAATAAAAACCCGTGAACACTTGTCGAGAGTCTCTTTAAGCAGCGGGTTTTTATTATTACTCACTCTTTCCCCGATTTTCAAAAATTATATACATTGTAAATTATACCGATTTTAGCCATTTTTGCCAATGCCCAATCAAGAAGAAACACTACAAATAAAACGCTGCCAAATCGTTAATTTGGAGTGGCAGTTATTCATTTTTCGAATGTAACTTGATGATCAAGTATATTTTCATAGTGGAATAATGTTGCATTATGGCCCTTATTGGAGAAATACTAGGCAAAATTATGTCATTTAGCTTAGAAAATTGAATTTGACTGTGCTAAAAACTGAGAAACACCGTCTGTTTGTTTAGATTAACCAGTTCTGACACATAGCTCAGAATACATTTTATTAGGGGGAGGCATAACGTGTTTACGCTTAAACAAATTCAGTCCGCTGCCACCCGGACATTAGTAATATCACTCGCTCTGTTTTTTGCAGCATGCTCGTCACAAAATGAAGCCGCATCAACTGCACCGGTTACTCTTTCAGATTCTGCAGAATACATCATTGGTCCAAACGACGAACTGGATGTATTTGTCTGGCAAAATCCAGATCTTTCCGTGACGGTTCCTGTTCGCCCGGACGGTCGAATCTCAACGCCTCTCGTCAACGACATGGTTGCCGCATCAAAAACATCGGCTCAGCTCTCCAAAGATTTGGAAAAAGAATTAAGCCAATATGTAAAAGATCCATTGGTGACGGTTAGTGTAAAAACGTTTAATGGTCCGTATAGCCAACAGATCCGTATTGTCGGACAAGCGTCACAGCCGATGGCCATCGCTTTTCGCAATCGCATGACTGTTCTGGATGCCATGATCGCGGTTGGTGGTATGACAGAATTCGCAGCTGGCAACCGGACGGTAATTGTTCGTGAAGAGGGCGGCGAGAAAAAGTCCTACGGCGTTCGTTTGGACGACCTTCTTTTAAATGGTGACGTCAGCGCAAATGTTCCTTTAATGCCAGGTGATATTCTTATCATCCCTGAAAGCTGGTTCTAGAACTGATGCGATAGTGTCAGTAATCTGACATTTAATATCAAAATAAGGGTATTCATATAGTGATGTTTTCCAATCCTTCAGTTTTCGGATTACGGTCTATAAAAGCCGGCGCCTTCAGCATTGGGCTGTTGGGAGGTGCCGTTATAAGCACTTCCACAGCTATAGCCGCAGATTGGATTTTTACACCGTACGTTGGGATTAGAGAAGCCTATACTGATAACGTTTTGTCCACTGCGACAAATACAGAAAGTGATTTTCTTACAACACTCAGTGCCGGCTTTACAATCGACGGAATCGGCAACAGATTGAATTTGCGTGGATCGTATGATGGCGCATACGACAAATATGTAGATACGTCAGAATTGGATGGCTTCCGCCACAGCTTGCTAGGTAGCGCGAATGCAGAGCTAGTAGAAGATCATTTCTTTCTCGATGGGCAAATTGCCTACACACCTGAAGATTTATCAACTACTGGGGGGGGATCCTCCGCGATTGATAGAACACTTTCGAGTGAGCAAACCCAAGTACTAAATTATAGTATCAGCCCATATTACTTGCAACGATTTGGTGGGACTGCCGTCGGGATTGCTCGGTATCGGTTTTCCCAGCTTAGATTTGACGAAACAGATGTTGGCGGTGCCGCAACCAATCCTGGCAATGAAACATCGAACGAAATCAATCTAATTCTGGAAAGCGGTAGAGATTTTACCAGAACCAGTTGGACAGCTGAAGCTTTTGGCATAGATACAGATGTCGAAAATGGCGACGACCTAAAACGTGGTACTTTTGTCACTTCAGGTCAGTATTCAATTAACAGAAATGTCGCGTTGCTCGGTATAACTGGCTATGATGAGTTCGATGGCGAGAATATCGATAACGAGGAAATCAGTGGTGCATTTATTGGCGCCGGTGTTCGCCTTACGCCGGGTCCAAGAACAGATTTGAGCTTGGGCTATGGTTACCGCTATGGCGGGAGCATTTGGAATATGGATTTTTCCTATATCATCTCCAGTGCGGCTATTCTTACAGCGTCCTATGCAGTTGATATAGGAACGGGTGGTCAGGCCTATTCAAATAGAGATGTTCTTGACGCAGACGGTCAGCTTGTAAATGCAAATTTTTCAAATTCAGAATTCGCCGATACAACAGCAAAATCCGAAACTTTCGATTTCGCTCTCGTTGGAGCGAAAGGAGTTAACAGCTATAGCGCCGGTGGCGCTTATGAAAAGCGGGACTTTCTCACAACCAATACAAATGATGAAACAGTTTCAGTCTTCGGCCGATATTCACGGGAACTCTCTCCGAAACTTGGCGCCTCAATAGACGGATCTTGGTCGAAGGTCGTCGAACCTGAAACCCCCGGTACCGCGGAAACAACAATTCGAGCTGGGGCATCCCTAAACTATCGATTTGGGCATAATTTTACCGGATCGTTAGCGTATAATTACTACGACCGTGATGCTGATATTGCAGCGGATAACATTAGAGAAAATGCCATCTCTGTTTCCCTCAATAAATCTTTCTAGACAATTCTTAAGAAGTCGGGCGGTTCAAACTCGAGACTTAGGTGTGAGTGCGAAGCTTTTTAAAAATTAGTTTCGCTAATTCTTTGTCGTGAATAACAAGTGCCGGTTTATCTTCCGGATCTTCTTCTTTCTTTTCTAGTGCCACGACATTCTCATCAGCCTTTGTCTCTTTCGGGGGCCCAACATCAAATATGCCATGTTTCCGTTTGTCATCGATAACTTCTCCGACAATCTTAGCGTCAATTTCTGGAGCCATTCTAGCAAACCCATAGACCAAGCATGTATCACATAGAATGTTAATTATTCTTGGTATACCGCGGCTCGCGTCAAATAACTGTTCGCATGCCTCACGCGTAAATAAAGGCATCTCACGGCCCGCTATGGACAAACGATGAGCAACATATACTTCGATATCATCTGCTAAAAGTGGTGACAGATGGAAATCAGAAGCCACGCGCTGTGCGAATTGCACGAGCTCCGGGGCTTGTAAAAGCCCTTTCAATTGCGGTTGTCCAACGAGTATCAATTGAAGAAGCTGGTCATTATCCGCATTAATATTCGACAAGAGTCGGAGTTGTTCCAAAAGCCTTGGTCCGAGATTTTGCGCCTCATCCACTATTAATATTGTGCGCCTACCCGCCGCATATTCACGAATTAGAAACTGTTGCAGCTCATCATGCAAGGCTACATGAGACTTATCTTCATAAGGTTGACCAAATGCCATGAGTACCCATTGAAGCAGTTCGCCATCTTGAATATTCGAAACCAAGCCAACCGTGTACTCTTCATCCAGGCGTTCAAGCAAGTGACGGATCAAAGTCGTTTTACCGCATCCAATTTCACCCGTCACAACCGTAAAGCCAGCTCTATTCATAACCCCATATTCCAACATGGCATAGGCGAGGCTGTGACTATGCCCCCAATACAAATAATGAGGATCCGGCAAAATAGAAAACGGTTTTTGGGTTAATCCGTAAAACTCTCTATACATTCAGACAATCTTCCACCGGATACACCGGGTATAACAATTTTTGTAAAAAATAGACTTTGGCTAATTTGATTTTGCAGCACGTATTTCTTCTAACGCCTGTTTTGCTTCTTTTACTTGAGTAAAATTTTGTCGTTCCGCAAGTTTCAACGCCGCTTCAAGTTCCTTTTCCGCTTCGTTCAGACTATTTTGCGCCTTATACGCCAAACCCAAGTGATATCTAATTATGGCCATGTTCGGAATGGCTTCCGCCGCTTCCCGTATCAAAGGTGTTGCTAATTCATACTCGCCTAAACGATAATGGATCCAGCCTAACGTATCCTTAAAAAATGGAACTTTCGTGTTTCTAAAACGTTTCGCAAGTGCATAGGCTCTGCGCAAACTTTCTTCGTCTTGCGCTCCCTCGGCGATGAGACTCGCCAGATTATTAACGACAATTTCCGAATTAGGCCTGTCGACCAGCAATTTCTCATATACGGCAATCGCCTTCTCAACGTCACCTTTCGCTTCATAGAGCCCGGCCTGCGTCAAGTTCATTGTAAAATCATCTGGAAGCGCCGCCAATCCAGACGTCAAAATGTCCTGTGCTTCTTTTCCCTGGTTGCTCGCCAGATAATACCTAGTCAGCATCATATAGCCTTCCGGACGATCCGGATTATTTTTAATGAGATCCAGAAATTCCGTTTCCGCTTTTTCACGCTCTCCTTTACCAAGTGCAATTTGGCCCAACAGCAATTTTGCTACATAGTTATTCTCGCTTCTTTCAAGAACCGAGTTTAAAAAGCTTTCGGCTTTGTCAACTTTACCATTTCTAAGGTAAGATTGAACCAGAGACACCATGGTCTGCCCTGAATCTGGTGTAGACTCATAAGCTTTTTCAAATTCTTGCTCACTATCATCTGCATTTTGTAATCCCGCGGCCGCGGCCCCACCTATTTGAAGTCCCGCAACATCGGATGCATCAATTTCCTTAATTTTGTCCGCAATTTCCTCAGCCGCGCTCCAATTCTGTTTTCGCAATTGCAGTTGCGCCATCGCCTTCAATATATCGGTATTCTTTGGATTTCTTACAATCATTTTTTGCAAAAGGTCTTCCGCACGATCTGGCGCGGATTGGCGCACAAAGAACTGCGCGTATGTCAAGCCCACCACCGGCGCCCGCTTGCTAAACCGATAAGCCGCAGCTAATCTATCTTCCGCCAGTTCAAAAGCACCGTTTATTTCATGTGCCTTCGCCAGTAATAAAGACGTTCTAACTGAATCCGGATTTTGTTTGAGTGAAGATCGCAAATTAGAAATTGCATCTTCGATATTGCCTTCGTCAATTTGCATTGCGGCACGCATTACCAATGCCTGGTTATTTTGCACGTCAGCAGCCAAAACTTCATCTACAAGAATTCTAGCCTGAGCCAAATCACCCTTCGTCAGATATGTCCGAGCTACCCGGTTCCGTGCGACTAATACATCTTCTGCGACATTTGCGTCGTCAATTATGGATTGAAGAATAGATTCCGATTTTTCTTGATCACCCATTCGTTCTGAAAGTTCAGCAAGCGCAAACCTAAACTTAAATTCGTCCGGAAAATCTTTGATCAATTGTTCAAGTTCTCCGCTTGCTGCTTGATCATTTTTTGTACGGCGAGTAAATCTAACTATATCAAGCTTCGCATCGACATCATCCGGATTTTCTACCACGATATCGCGTAGCACTTCTTCAGCTTCATCAATACGATTTCTTGCCTGATAAAAAGATGAAAGACTCTTTCTAAAATTTCGATCTTCTGGATTCTCTGCAATGAGTTCTTGAAAAACGTTAATGATACCTTCGTCATCGTCTTGTGCCGTCAAGGCTCTTAATTTAATCATCTGTAGGGAAGTATTTCCAGGTCGGTGAACTAATCCTTCATCTACTACTGCAACCGCCTCTCCCGGTTGCTTTGCCTCCAGTCGTTCCGCCGCGAGAACAGATACAGCATCAATATTTGAGGGATCCGCTTTCAATGCCGCTGTTGCCGCGGCAACAGCGCCGGGCTTATCATCAAGCCTGAATAAAACTGCCGCCTTTAAAGCTAAAGTATCTGCACTGTCTGGATCCAATTCGGTAATCAAATCACTTGCTTTCAATGCGTCTTCAAGTCTTCCTGAAAGAAGCATGATTTTTCCGTAGCGAGCTTGAGCTTTAACATGCTTAGGGTCCAACTCTATCGCTTTTAAAATATCACCCGCATATTTCGGCCAATTTCCTTCACTTTCTTCTACTAACGCAAGACCATACCATCCGTTTGCGAGAGTCTCATTCAATTGCAAGGCATTTCTAAATTCAATTCCAGCTTTAACAAAATTACCCGCGTCTACGAATTCCATTCCCGACTTATAATGCGCCGCAGCCTTCTCTTCAGGAGAATCACAAGCTGTGACCACCAAAATGAAAATCGCTGCCGCAAGGTACCTGCATACATTAGAAAATTTTGTATTTTTTACAGTCATCTCTGTAATTCCTGTTTCTCTGTTTGAGCATGGTCCAGCTCTATTAGTTTTTCAAAATAAACATTAGCTATATGTTTAGCAAGGTGGCGAACATTTCTATTTCACCGGCCATTTCAATGACAAGGTAGAATTTCTTTCAACTAAATATTGTAAACGCTATTTGAAAGAATGCCTTAAATTTCTCAATATATACTTAATTTTGATAAAATTTGCGCATAAATCCTGCAATAAATTACCGTGACAAAAACTATTCCAGAGCAGACCAAACTTCTTTAGCTTTGGTTGACCAAGTGTGTTCCCGGACTCGACTTCTAAAAAACTCTGGCTCAACGTTGTTTTGAAGCGCCTTCTCAATTTTCGCAGCAAAGCCCTCTGCCTCCGTAGCCACAGCAATATATTGATCAAAATACTCAACTTCCGGAAAATAGGTGCTCACGACAGGTTTTCCAACAGCCAAATATTCTTTCATTTTCACTGGATTACATGCTCTAATCCACTCACTCTTGTTCCACGGCATTATTAAAACATCACTAGCCGCCATATATTTTGCCACTTCCTCGTACGGTCTTTGCCCTAGTAAATGAACATTTTTTAGCGGACACCAACCTTCTGGTAAAGAGCAAGCTCCGATCATTAAAAACTCAACTTTGGGCAGCAATTTCGCGACCTCATTAAATAGTTCAGGGTCAAAGGTATGGGCGTCAATACCGCCTATAAACCCAACACGTGGCCGGCCTATCTTGCTAATATCTTGTGGCTCTCCGTGGCCATTACTTGCCAAAATACCTGCCTGTTCAAAGGTTTCAAAATCAACGCCATGATCTACAAAAATTGAATTAGAATTTTCCACTTTCTCAACTTTGAATAATTCTCGTGAACAAAATAGAACTATATCAGATTTTTCTTTCAATTCCTTGTCGAAACGTTTGATTTTCTCGACATCTACCCCTGCAAAATCTTCAAAACGATCGGTTCGTTGATATACTGTTTTTGCCGCCTTAAGATCATCTAGTATTATCGCGCCGGGAGGACAGGCAATCCAAACAAGAGGGGTTTTTATACCGCATCGACGCGCCGCTAATCGAACTTGAAAGGAAAGGGCTGTTTTGGCCAGCCATGAGCTCAGCTTTCCTCCTCCGCCTCCTGGTATAGTAGCGGGACTGAATACACTAAAATTTGGCCGCACTCGAACGAGTCCTCGCCCAAGGCTTTTTATTTTTCGTGCCACGCGCTTAAAAAACATCGCACCCTCTCCGACCTTCGGAGGGCGCATGCCGATGGAATTCACATAGAGAACAGGTACAATTTCACTGAATTCACGCATCATCTGTAAATCATAATGCCCTCGATTATGGTACCACCAATCAACGCCACCAAAGCAAATGACACCATCAAAAGACGTGAGAGTGGGAAGTGCCTGCTTTTCTTCAAGCTCTTTCGGCAAAGTACGGGTCATTTTTTGCCTCCTGACTTGGAATCTGCAAAAATAAAGCTTCGAACCGCCGCAATTAGCTCTGGACCTGCATGAGCGGCATCCGCTTGCCCAGCCAACTCCTCATTCGGTTTCGCCAACAACTCGTCTAACAAAGAGCCCAACACAATCTCATCTTTCGCAACGTAAATGCCTTCACGAGAGGCAAATTGCTGCGCCGTCGCAAGCTGGTGGTCATTTCTGTGTTCGTACAAATCTGCCCGACGAGGCATAATGACGATTGGTTTGGGATGTGTCAGCGCCGAAATAATCGATCCCATGCCCGCATGGGCGACAATCAATTTTGCTTCTTCATATTTCTGCGCAAACTCGTCCGGATCAATAAAGTCTTTGAAATAGAAATTTGATGGCATATAACCTTTATCGCCTGGATCCGCAATTTGACCAAAAATGCGATCGGGGGCCTGGCCGGTATTCCAATTATCCAGTGCTTTTACTAATCGGTCAAAAGGTAATTGTGTACCCACAGTAAGAAAAATCATATAACGCTGCCTTTATATTCTGGGCCTCGATCGCCTTCCTTAGTTTCCGCAAGATGAGGCCATTGCGTCATCCAAAGATCTGCGCAATTCGCTGCTTTTTGTCCAGATAATGATAGAATTTCCGCATTTGCAATACTATCAATCCAGATTGTTCGAGCACCAAATAATTTTCCAAATTTGAGTGCGAAAAATCCCGGAGCTGCACCCGTAGAAATAACAACATCGGGCCGTGTTCTGATGATAACAAAAAGAACTTCGAAAATTTGACGTATCAGGCGAAACTTTTGCCACCTGTTCGCATCCGTCACCACGTGATAGTCGGGGATTGTTTCTCCTCGATCCCGCGCATCCGCTTCAACCTGAGTTTTGTATCCGGACGTTGTCGTTACATATGTAACACGGCAATCACTCCAAGCTGTCCGTAACCTTTGTAGCTGAACCCAATGCCCGCCGGCGGAGGCGATCGCTAGAACCCGCGGTATTTTTGTCATTTTATACTACTAACCTTGCTACTAAGTTTGATGGCAAATCAGGCTTATCCAGACAACTAACTCTCCAAACGACAATACATTGAATTTTCTCCGCTTGGCCATTTCAAAAGAACATCAGGCGCCCGCGAGTATTATCAATTTCATTTAATCCATCCGTGTCAAAATTAAATATAAAGCACTTAATGTCGAAAATTCGTTAATTTTTTCCCAATTTTCCTAGATACGATAGCAAAACACTTTTTCTATTAACTGTTTGCAAACTTTGACGCCTGCTATAGGGCAGTCGATAGGCTACTTAACGCTTCAATCCTCTGTAAATGTTTTATCAGAAACCATCAAATCCTGATATCGGACTATGTACGAAACAATACCTTCTTGTATACGGTTGCCTCGAGATCAAGCAGAGTGATCCACTTGAATTTTGGTTGATATGAGATTATAATTGCGTTGATTTCTATTAGACATTTTCTCAAAAATTCTATTCTGGAAAATAATTGTGTCTCCAGCGCCAAATAGGCTTTTTTGAAGTTATGATTGGGCGGATTGCTATGGCATATCTTTATCACCATCCTGCTTTATCGAAGATAGTCTTTTGCATCGACATGAAAAGTCCAGGCTCAGGCACCCGAGAGCAGGAAAATCACAACTACACTGAACGGGAACACGACTAGAAAAGTAGTTTTTCGATTAGAATTCGTGTTGTTACTCGTGCTTATTGATTATTGTATCGGGCGAATTCGGACAGAGGATTACTTATTCAGTATTCTTTTCACACGCACCTTTAGTTTTGGGACTATGTCTCCTGGAAAATCATAAATCGGGTTTATAACAATGTAATGCTCTGCAACTCGCGAAATTTCTTGCGGGGAAAACTCTCCCTTATATTTATAAATGAAATAGCGGGAATCACCTTTCGAAATATTTGCATTATACCCCTCTAAGTCAAATTGGGAGCACCCGCTGTCTTTCGCCCACTTCATGCCTTCGAACCATAAAAGCGGAGATATCCTAAGGTTTTTCAGATCTTTGAGTTTATCATTGTCGCCCGCAAAATGGCGCCCGTGAGCCATGTCTTTACTTCTGTAAATTTGCAAACCTGCCAACAAAATATTGTCATGCCAAGCACACAGAACTACACCGTGGTTACCGTGTTTGTAGAAGTGATCGAAAGAAAATCCCATCGTACTTTCATCAAGTACGGAAAGGTTTCTTAATTTTCTCATCTGATTGAGGATTTTGAGGAAAGCAACATACTCCTCTTTTCGCGAAACCGCTGTCACAGTAACATTCATTCGCTCTGCTCTACGTACTTCCCTACGAGCACTTTTGGAGAAAGATGCCAAAATTTCTTGCTCGGACCTTTTTAGGTCTACCAAACCGGTTTTTCTTAAACTTGATTTCTCAGCAGATTTAAAACCAATCTCGGCTAGTATTTTTTGAGCCTTTTCAGCATCAGACGCTAGCCAATAAGGGGATACAAAAATCCTACCGGCGTTATTAAAGACGCGCTCATTTATTAGACAGGTCAAAAATTCCCGCAATTTTTCTGTGTCATCGCAGATGGGACCGCTCAGTATTGTCGCATAGCTATACTTGCCCATCAAAAGTTTGTGTGGGATACGACTAACGAGTGCCGCTGCACAGATGCGTTCATTTTCCGTACCGATCACAAAACAAGGGTGGCGACCTTCTGCCTTTTCAATATCGGCAAATAGGGGAAACTGCCTCGGATGCTGATTTTTAGATTCATAAATGAAAGTATCCCATTCGACTCTCATAGCCCCATCTAGTTTTTCAAGATATTCCAGCTTCATGCTGCGTTCCTTTCTCCAAACTCAACTATCTGACATTCATTGTTTTCTAAAAGTTTTTTGAGTGTCTCGATCATATAGACGATCTGTTTTGGTTCGAGATACTGGTGGATTGGAAGAGAAATCAAATGATCTTTTAGGAAACAAGCTGCCTCTTGATTATCCCAATCAAGGCCCAAATGATAACCGGACCACCATGGGGTAGCATCAATCTGTGCCTCATTGAGCGCTTTGCATAGTATTTCCTGCTTACTAACTAAGATAGGAAATGAAAGCGGACAAACTCCTTTTGGCAATGTACTAAAAAGAGGCGTCGCAAATTTAACATCTTTCAACTCTTCCTGAACCAACAGGAAGTTCCGTCGTCTTGCGGCGACCATATCCACTGGATTGTAAGATAAGAGGAGTTTCTTTGTGACTTTGCTTATCTGTGCTTGATCAAAAACCGAGTTAAAATAATAATTAAGTGGCATACTTGGTCGGGAATTCATTTTTGCAGACGTCTTGTCCACCGCGTCTTTTCTTAATATCCTTTTTGCGGTGTTTACGAGATTGCGGTAGATATACTCACCGAACACAGTCTGTAACAATGATTTTATTATTGTGTTTCGTTCCAGCCTTTTGGGAAAAGGTTTGTTGAATTTTTGTGCCATATCGGCCTGATTACATACCAGCGCACCACCACCAATGACCGGATAGTATTTATAAAAACAGTAAATTGAGAAATCACTACTGTCTTCAATGTCGTCTGTTTTCGCTTCAGAAAATAATGATAGAGCGCAATCTTCAATAACAGGAATTCCTTTGGTTCTGGCCAATTCCAATATTCTGGGCATTTCAGGTTGATGAAATCCGAAATAATGGATGATATATATTGCTTTAGTATTTTTCTTGATCCTCGATGCGATCTCGTCAGCACAAATAATAGTGTCTTTCCCGACAGGAAATAATGTAACTTCTGCCTTAAGTACTAAAATTGGATCTACTTCCGATCCACAATTAAATGCGGGCACCAAAACATGATCGCCGTCGCCAATATTAAGTGATTTAACGGCTTCGTAGATGCCTGCTCGAGCGTTTGCACAATATGAAACCGTCTTTCCTGGAAAAATTTCTGTCAAAAAATCAGGAATGGAATAAGGAAGAGGTCTTTTTATCAAATTCCAAAACGCTATTGTTGGATTCTTACAGTGTTGCTTTCTTATGAAGACCATCACAAATTAGGCCCTTTCGTTGGTTCCACGAAATGCTGATTTTTGGTATAACATTTGCGACTTTCAGGATCGTCAGATTTAAAGCCGATAATTTTGATACTACTTTAATTGTACATTGATTAATCTAAAAACTTAAACAATCTGTTACTATTTACTCCTAAATAACTAACAAAATTTGAACTGTTTTTTTATTTAAGATAACCAAAAATTTACAAAGTTGCGGTATGTTCCGTCTTCTTGATACTAGAGAACGTTGCGACTTCGATTTTCGGATAAAAATTACGCCTGAAAGTTCAGAATATGAATACAAAAGTGTCGGTTATTATAGTAAACTGGAACGTACGCGATATGGTACTGGATTGTATTCGTTCTATTATCGAACATACGCAATCAGAATATGAAATTATTGTTATCGATAATAATAGTTCCGATGGGTCAGTTGAGGCGATCAAAAACGGATTTGATACTGTTCACATAATAGAAAATGATAGTAACAGGGGTTTTGCGGCAGCAAATAACCAAGGCTTGAAGGCTTCACGAGGCAGCTATGTTCTCATACTTAATCCCGATACACTAATAGAAGACAGTGCCATTGATAAGATGCTTCAGTGGATGCAGACGGATCACTCAATAGGTTGCGGGGGGTGTCAAGTTTATGAGTCTAAAAATTCAATCCAAAAAACATGCTTTAGTGATCCGACTCTGTGGAATTTAATACTGATTCAAACTGGTCTGCATCGTGTTTCTAAATCCAGTCGTTTTTGGGGAAAGCCAGAATATTTCTGGTGGGACCGTTGTTCAGAAATGGAGGTAGATGTTGTTTCGGGAATGTTCATGCTTATTCCAAGAAGAGTACTCGAGGAAGTTGGTGAAATGGACGATACCTTTTTCGTTTATGCAGAAGAGGCTGATTGGTGTCGGCGTATCCGAGCGCATGGTTACAAATGCGTTTTTACACCTTTAACACATATCATTCACAGAGATGGCGGGAGCAAAAGCACGCATCAAATTCGTCCCCAAATGTATGTTCAGCTCCAAAAAAGCCAAATGATATATGCAAGAAAACATTATGGAATTATGGGGTATTTCCAACTCAAACTGTTGTATTTAATTTCTATGTTTTCCCGCAGCGTTTTGTTTAGTGTTCTTTCCTTGTTATCACAGCGGGCACATTTTAGGGAAAATGCATATCTTGCGATCCAGGGTCTAAAGTTTCACACCCTAGGTAGGGAGCCATCGAAATAAAATGACCTTTGATCAATGTCCCCAGGATTCTATGAGTTGCACTCAATTATCGCTTACGGTTTTGCAGTCTGTGGAAGAGCTCATTATCCACCAGGAGGAATGGGACGGTTTTGTCAAGACCATTGGAAGCGATATATATTTTCTGGTGGACTGGCTCGAAACTTGGTTACAATTCTACGCAAAAAAATGTGATCTCCGATGTTTTATTGTCAGAGAAAACGGGAAGGTCATTGCCGCTCTTCCTTTTTGTATAGAGCACCTTCGTATTGGTTTTGCATCCATCCGGATTGCAAGAATTGTGGGATCATATGGGACGATCGCGGTCTTTTCTCCTCCTGTTCAGCCTAATTGCGAAGCTAAGGTTATGAGGGCGGTACTTTCTAAGTTGCTTTCTAGTGATAAATGCGATGCTGTTTGCCTCTCTCCCATTTCCGGAATAAATTCGTTGTCAACTATAAATAGTTGGAATGAGATATTGGAAGATAATTTTGTTCTTCTCGAAAAAAAGGATGTCGGGGTTCACACTGTTTTTGATCTTCCTGAAACTTTCGATGAGTACTTGCGTTCTTTGGGGAAAAGTAAAAGAAAGAAATATCTCAAAAGTAACCGGCTTCTGTCAAACGAATTCGATCCCGAGAGCCGGATGATTGAAAACGAAAACGCATTAAAAAGTTTTGAAATCTTCGTAGACTTTCATACTAAGCTTTGGAATCGTTTAGGTAAACTGGGTCATTTCGGAGACTGGCCATTGAGTCTCGAGTTCAATCGCGAGCTAGTGCGCAAATTTGCACCAACAGGCCACGTCAAATTTTATGAACTATCAACCGGCGGTAGACCCTTATGTCTAACCTTTTCCTTTGAACTAGGGATGACTTCTTATCGAAGACTGTCCGCTCGCGATGCAGATCCAGAAATGGCACCTTTTTCGCTAGGACGAGTTGGGTATGTGAAAAGCCTGGAAATTCTTATAAATGATGGTAAAAAATTCGCTGATACTGGACCAGGGCATTACGAATACAAAACAGCACTTGGTGGCCAAGAATATCAGATGAAAAGACTGGTTTTTACAAGATCGGGTTCGAGGATAGTCGCCAAAACTCGTGTCTATTTAAAAATGTCAGAATGGCTGCATTTTGTTTATTATCGCGTTTGGTTCTTGAAGCTGTCTCCTAAACTTCGGTTAAAAAGTAGACCGCTATGGGCATTTTGGATAAAAATGAAGTTGTGATGTTTTAGTACGGCAAGTACTAGCTTTTAGATGAGGTCAAGTTGGAGAGCAAATCGCACGCAAGATCCTGAAGAAAATTTCTTAATCCTGATCGGCCCTTTTTACAACTGGAACAATTTACAGAATGAATGGTCTTCACATAAAAATTCTTCTTGAAGGAGAATGGAATAAGCATGTTGCTGAATTTAGTGACTATAACTACCGGCAACTTTGGAGTTATGGTATTGAAAGCGCTCGGCGTATAGCCTCGGAATCAGAGTTTGTCGGAATTTATTTCAAGGAAACCTTGATCGGGCTTACGAATGTACGACTGAAGAAAATCCCAATATTCTCCGTAGGAATTGCTTATGTGAATGGGGGCCCAATTCATATTTGCAAGAATAGTGAAGTACAGGTTGAACATAATTTCAAGCTGTGTTTGCAGGCCTTAGTCGATGAATATACACATACAAGAAATTTCGTTTTGCGAATAAAATGCCCTGTATATTCAGAAACAGGGAACCTTAATCGGACTAGAATATTTGAAGATCTTGGATTTAGAAGAACCAGTACGTCGGACCAATACAGGACTTTTCTAGTAGATATAGAAAAAGAAATAGATGACATCAGAACATCTTTGAATGGGAAGTGGCGAAATCAATTGAACCGGGCACAAAAAAATGAACTGCTTATCTCCACGGGAACCGACGGAAGTTGGTTTCAGAAATTCGAAGATTTATTCATTCTGTTAAAAGAAAAAAAGGGTTTTAAAGTTTCATTGGGTGTTGATTTTTATGAAAAGGTTCAAGAAAATTTGACAGGCGACAACCAATTTTTTATACAAACTGTCTCAAAAAAAGGTGAGATACTAGCGGCTCATGTAGGGAGTTACATTGGCGATACTGCGGTTTACCTTCTCGGATCATCTACGCCCAAAGGCAACCAACTTAAAGCATCATATTTATTACAATGGCATGCAATTCTTGAAGCTAGAGAGCGAGGTTGCAAATGGTATGACCTTGGAGGAATTGATCCTGAGGGAAACAAAGGTGTTTTTCACTTCAAGAAGGGTTTTAATGGCATAGATGTTACTGCGGCAGGACCGTATGAGATAGGTAACCAAGCTCTTGTTGTTTTTATGAGATTGGTAGAAAAGGCCTACAACATTTTGAAAAAGAAAAAATAATCGAGTATTGATGTATGAGTATTGCAGGAAAATTTATAGAGAAGCTAGATAGAAATATTGCTCGTTATGCTTGTGTCAAATCCGGAGATCTAGTTTTTGAACAGCCAGTTGTCAGTTTTACTTTCGACGATTGCGCACGTACTGCCATAACGGTCGGCGGTGAGATGCTGAAAGATAAAGGGGTATCGGGAACCTTCTATTTATGCGGCGGCTTGACGAATGGTTTCGAAAATGAATTACCCTGCCAGACAGAAGAAGATCTTGCCTATCTTGTAGAAAGTGGTCATGAGCTAGCTTCGCATCTATACAATCATAAAAGATGCGCAGATTTAACCGGTGATCAATTGGCCCTAGAGATAGGCCTAAGCAAAAATTATATTAATTCAATCATAGGAACTAATGAACAGCTCAGTTTTTCTTATCCATTCGGTTCGGTTAACTTGCGAGCAAAACGGATGGTTTCTGAGCAATTTTTGACGGGGCGGGGTATAAATCCGGGCCTCAATGTAGGAAGATTGGATCTTTCCTGCCTAAAAGCATATGCCCTGTATGAAGATCAGATCTCGGCGCAAAAAATTGCCTTTCTTATTGACATGGCAGTGAAAAAAAAAGGTTGGCTCATCTTTTATACGCACGATGTTCAAACCTTGCCCTCTCCTTATGGAGTGACACCAAAGACCCTTGAATATGCGGCGGACTATGCGCTTCAAGAAAATTGTGAGATCAGGTCAGTTGCTGAAGTTATGAATAGCTTTCGGTGACCCGTGAGATGCTGAAGGTAGGAAGAACAAGTGATTGAAATCCTCCAAGCACTAAGGGCATTTGCCGCGACTATTGTCATTTTCGCACACGCAACTAGCACCGTAGTCACTATAAAAAGCCAACTGAATAGTTCAAGTTATTTGTTGATTGGGGTGCGAAAGGTGTAAGTATCTTCTTTATCATTTCTGGCTTTGTTATGCAACATACTCAGATGCAGACCTAGCGGGGCGTGGAATACTTTATTTATCTCGCCTATTCCGTATCATGCCGGTCAAATGGTTTCTTACAACCTTTGTTATTGTTGCGTTCCTACTACTTCCCAATGCTTTCTGAGAGTTGAATGTGACATCAGAATAAGCTTTGGCTTGTTTCTAATTTAATTATCAGCAAGACCCCTATAGTATACATTGGTTAGACATTAGAGTGAGAAATACTCCTTTATTTTATGCTTGAGTTAGGACTGATATGTTTTGAAGTAAGTATATTTGACGGTATAGGAATGTTCGCATTTTTGAGAAACCGGCTACCAATATATTACGATGAATAACTGCTGTATCTTCTACAATAGTGATTAGTATAACAATCAGAAATGGTCCGCTTACTGAACGGCGCAGAAAACTTACTGCCTTCTCCTACAAGACGGGGGAACAACGCAATCTTAGTTCTGAAGAGCAGACAAGGCTTAGTATGATATGCTCTCCCTGAAATTTCTTCACTTTTAGGTTAGTCTCCTTTTAACAAGGCAGACGCTACAGATTTATTGGATTCCGTTTCCAAAAGGCAAAAGAAATTGGCTTATACTCAGTCTTTCTAACCACATAGGCAACCATAAATATCCTAGTCGAGAGAATTGCAACCGCAGTAGCTATTGCTGCTCCATCTATTCCATATTTGCCAATTAGCAAAAAATTCAAAATAATATTCAACAATATTCCAAAAGCATTAATAATAAACAATGCTTTTTCTCGCCTATTCAAAATTAATAAGGCACCAACGGTACCGCTGAAAACATCCGCAAGGCTTGCGATAAGCAAAATTTTGAGCACTGCTTCTCCGGCAAGAAAAACTGCACCAAATAGTCCGAGAAAAATGGAAGCGCCAAAAAAAATCACTAATCCAGATATTATTCCAAGTCCCATCAATACCGTAGACGCCAATGTAACAATCTTTTGCGCCTCATCCTTATTACCTTTTGCCATCTCTTTCGATAGCATTGGCATTAGAATTTTGTTAACGATAACAAGTATTAAGCCGATTAGGGCTGCTCCACGACTTGCAACACGATAAATGCCAATATCACTGTCTTCAAGGTACGCCCCAATCATAAGAATATCGATACTGCTATTAATTAAATATGTGAAACTCACGAAAACCAGCGGGATAGATGCTTTTAGTAAAGGAATTGGATCTAATTTGGGTCTTGCGACAACGCCAACTATTTTTTTAATCCGCTTGATAAGCAGAAATAGAAGCACACATACAGCAGCGAAGACGCAGACAACATAAATTACCAAGGTTACTTCAATATCCAGTTCTCTTGATGAAGCTACCCACAAGAAAAGTAACGCCAAATACGAACCCTGCATTACCAGGATACTGATAAGCTGCGGAATAATTATATTCTGAAATGCGTTGTTAAAACTATTTACTGAGCTATTCACTGCAATAACGAAAGCGATAAGAATTGTAAGAAAAGCGCCGGGGGCAAGGGAAATGAAATCTAGACTCAACAGTAGTTTCAATACTAGATATGCAACAAATGTTGTCACAATAAAAACGAATAAAATTGTAACTATTAATCCATAAAATTGTTCAAAGCGCCTTTTTTCGATCATGTTCGGGACTTCCCGGATACACACTTGATCAAATCCCAAGTTAATAAACAAAGCCATCATTGTGGCCCATGTAAATACATAGACATATGCACCATAGCTATCAATGTCGAGAGTTCGGGTAATGAAAATGGTAATTGCGAATTGCAGTAGTGTTGAAGTTATTTGCAAAGGGATTGAAATCACCACACGTTGTGTAAAAATTGGCAATTTCTTATTAAAGCGTCTTATCAATTTTTTTCTTTCGTAATTTGAATGTCACGCCTAGTCAAGGTTCGTCGAATCCCATCCGCATTCAAAAGCAATTTCTTTCGGAGAACGTGTAATTGGCTGGGCCAATTCCTTCCTTTTACTGTGTGTCAGCCACATGGTTAGACTGTTAAATTCAACGGTGAAAGGTCGCCAGGTAAGTCGGGCGCATGTGGTTCTAATGGGGAGTTTTCGTCTCCATTTTCTTCGCATATATTTGAAAGAATCAGCATAATCATTACCCAATATTTCATGAAAGGAATCGTTATGGACAACTGGCAAGTGCACAATATAGGCCCCAAATTTATTCTCATTGGCCATTTGCACAATATCAGTTCCATACATATGGAAATTCGGTAAGTTCTCATCAAATCTCAAATTTGATGAGCGCTTGAGAACAATCAACAACTCATCAAGACTTTGCGCTGCTTCGGGAATAGTCCTTTCCTCACCAAGTACGCGCCCTAAACTTGAGGACCAAACATATCCACAGTGTTCGTTCATTATTCTTGAAATTCCATATGAACCAAGTATCGCCCAATTCGGGTCGTTCTCTTCAAGTTCAGCAATCAAATTTCGCAGATTAAGCAGCCAGTTTTCTGGCAAGTAGACGTCTTGATGGACAAATACAATTATATCTTCAGTTGTTGTGTCTATTATCTCATTATAGGCGATCGACGCAGATTTTGCATCGCGTACCATCCGAACATCTGCCTGCCCCTTTTTTAAAACTGGAGACGCAAGAACGTTTTTCTCCAAAATGTCTTCATTATTCACTGCTACGCCAATAGCAACTGAGAATTCTTCTTCCATAATCTACTCTACCTTTTCTGGGTAAACTCGTAATGTGATACTACCCTAAAGCCCACTATTAAATGCTTAACTGTCTATAACAATACTATCCAAATAGCCCAGAAAAACCAGTGAGTTTGCCCTGCATTCATGGGCCTTACATGCTGGCATCGGAACCCTTTCGTTTAAACAACCTAATCGTGCAGCATTTTCAACAATCATATGCCAATAGAATGAGAAACCGGGTTTGTCGAACACTTTGTTAGATTAGTCCCAAGGGTCCGGCGTCTTGGCCCCTTTCCTCCATATCATTCTGGTCTGGCAGGCTCAGTTTATTTTGTTTTTGCGCATAATCAATTAGCCATACAGATGATCCAACGAGAAACATCAAATAGCAAAAGGTGGCGTTCCAAACATGAACTGTACAAAGCGACAAAAAGATACCAATGATCGAAAACAATATGCCTTTCCTGCAATTTGACAACCAGGTATCCGAAATCTTAAGCTTATAAATTCTGCGGATAATAATAGAAAAGCCGAACGCCAGAAATAGAAAACTTGGAATGCCGGAAGTCATCGCCGTTAGCAGCCAGAAATTGTCAATGCTTGATGGCATCCAAGCCGGCCTTATCCACTCATGCAACCCTAGGCCAAATATCGGGTTACTTTTTACATTCTCCAGGCCAAAATTCCAGATATGAACACGAAAGTATGATGTGTGACTATTAAAAGCAATATGGCCGATGATTACTTCGATCGGGCTACGATTTGAAAGCAGATCAATCAGCACATAAAGCGCCACCAGTCCACTAGCCAATTTTACCCATGAATTTTTCACTTTACGGGTGGTTTTGTCCCAAATTATGAAGCCAATCTGTGCGGCAACGGATATGTACGCTCCCATAGAAAGGGAGAGAAATGTTGCGAAGCCGGAAACCGACGCGCCGGAAACTCCGGAGGTATATTTAGATTTACCGATTTTAGTATAGTAAAATAGAGCAAAACCACTTGAGCAAAAAACCCCGAAGAGGATCGGGTGTTCGAATGTTGTCTGTACCCTAAAAAATCCGAGGCGAGGCGGATAGGCGGCCCAATTATATGTTTTTGCGACTAAACCGACGACATCATTGATCAGCAAACGTCCAGTAAAGGTTTCCACGACACCCACTGCAAGCAAAATAAGAATAATGATAAACAAAATCCTGACAAACTGTCGGAATTGGGCTGGGTTACGAATATAAATTCGAGCCAATAAATACGGCCCCAAGGTCTCAATTGTATGACTGCCAATCAGCTCCCATACAATGCCGAAGGAATGGTTATATATATAGGCTATAGAATACCAAAAACAGTACAGTACGATCAATACATCCGGTAATATGATCTTTCCGTACTTTCCAGATAACCATTGCATAACCAACGGTATAAACAAGATTAATAAAATAATTCTGTAAGATGATAACCTAATAGAACCGACGTAAAATATCGCCGGCGTGATCAGCATAAAAAAGAATACCCAGACCCACGGCGAGATTTTTTGTGTACCTACTGCTTTTTGCACGCTGATCGAATCCCGTTTCTATTCTATTGGCTCCGTAAATAGCCTAGCAATCTTTATAAAGAATAAGGGTTAATTTATTATGCCAATTTGATGTATATCCGCCTAAAGAAAGAAGAATTTCGTTCATTTAAAAACCATTAGAAATCTCTTATCTCCAAATACCAACGATAATAACGACTTTCCCCCATCCTCTCAACAACGAAGGATGCGCCCTAGCGGCAGCAATTAGCAGCTTTCTAGTATCCCCGGATTTTAATTCATATTCAACTCTTGCATATGATAAAAGTCCGCTGCTATATCTCTTTTGAGCGAAACAACGCTGGTTGCTTGTAAGGTTTTCTTCCAATAAATTCGCAATGATTGATATGTTTGACGACGCTAAATAGCGCTTATGCGTTCGCTCTTGATTAGTCAGCGCGATGTCATCTCCCTCGAGACGTCTCACTGTACCCAATGATTGCATTGTTTAGAAACCAAGGTCCTAGCAGTTCTAAATGACTGTACAAATTGATGTCTTCATACATTAAATATGCAGTATCAAATCCGTTCAGCTGTTGAAGCAGTACTCTACGAGCGACTAAGCACTGCGAAAACACACCCGCCAACGCAATTTCCAATGGAGAGAAAGTAGGAAGCGCTTTTCCTTCAGGGACATCAAATCCTCTAGTCTCGAATAAATCTAGATTAGCCGTTGCATACTTGACCATATTATATGCGATGAGCGCGCAAACGCCCTCGGGGAAATTTTTAACATCTTCATAGAATACCTCCAGGCGATTAGGGAACCATAAGTCGTCCGAATCCAGAAATGCAATCCACTCACCGGCAGCCTCTGACAATCCGGCATTCCAAGCCACGCTTACGCCACCATCCTTCTGCCGGATAATTTTTATCCGACCACCAAATTCTGTAAGTATTTCAGGTGTTTTGTCGGTCGAACCATCATCAATAACCAGTATTTCCGATGGCGGACGCGTTTGGCTCGAGACACTATTAATACAATCACGAATACTTTTTTCACGGTTTTAAGTTGGAATTATTACCGAAACTCCAGGTTCGCCTTTACCTAACTCATCGCCTTTCCTTAATCACTTGTACGTCGTTTTACAATCCGGTCAACCAGGAAGCACCAAACACGAAAAGCATATACCCAGTATGATTAACCGGGCATATACAATCAAATCAAAAGTGGATTGCCAAAATTGCAAAACCAAACTCAACCGGTAATTTAGGCCAGGAAATCACTGGCATGAAGATCGCTTAACGAAACACCGATCAATTCAATTTCCATATCAGCATTTTGATCTCCATTGAAATCAACAGAAAGCACTTGGCTGGGCTCGTCAAAAGTGATTTGCGTATTTCCGGCATAGTGATCGAAAGCATGATTGTCATCAAGATTATCAATAGAAACCGTCCTTGCAACGGTTGTTTGAGAACCATCTATATCGAGAGCTTCATTTATGACAGAGACATCTGCGATCTGTCCGTTGAGCTGCTTGCCCCCCCAACCCGCTCCGCCGGCCAATGCATCCCAATAGGAGGCAGGCTGGATTTCAATGTCCTTGTCAGAGCCGGAGTAAACAGATTCTCCATTAACCCAGAATTCAAGAGTGCCGGCAGCAGCATCATGTACCACTTGAACATCATTCCAGCCCGCATTATCAATTGCATCCTTCACTCTGATACTATTTCCGCTGCCATCAGATTGTCTAAACTCAAACACCAAGTCATCATTTTGTACATAGAGTCCATAATTTGTATGGGTATAAAGCAAAGCTTGCTTTCCACTGGTTAAGTCAGCTAGCTCAAACGTTACACTCATTGTGAAATCGCCGGCAAGGTCGAAAAGAGAGGCATCTTGTCCAATTGACACTTCACCAGATCCAAAATTTTCGGCAATATTATCTAACGACCAATTCTCGTTTCCAGCCTGCGAACTTTGAGCATAGAACTCGCCGCCCCCAAGAAACTCAATGCTACCGCTTCCAATACCTTCAAAGGAAATTTTATCTCCGCTACCGAAGCCATCGATAGCATATTTAGTGCCCTGTCCGGTGGACCCGACTGTGGTTTGAGAGAAGTCGAAAATATCACTATCAGCGCTGCCCGTAAGCAATATAGTATCCACGTTACCTGGGTCAACACCATCGGTAGGAGTGTCGACAACAACATCGGTAGGAGTATTGCTGTTACCTCCGGTCGTGTTGCTGCCTTGCTGCCCAACTCCTCCGGTGCTGGAATTATTAATAATTGCCTGAATATCTGCGCCTATATTCACGCCGTCCTGCTGAATAAAGTCTTCTACATTATTCGAAGCCGCATCGAGGGGCTGAGCAAACAGGTCTTCGTAATTACTACCGTACTTACCATTAAGTTCCGTTGAAATGTTTCCACTCGTGTTGTAATTCGCTTCGTTGTCATATGACATTCTCGTAGCAATATTATCATGCACTTCAACGTTATTAGAGTCAGTTACTTGAATCCAGAGCGTATTTTCCTTACTTCCAACAGTCGACAAAACTGTATTGTTTTCTATGGCCAAACCATCAATACCATTTGCGGTAATGCCGTGATAAGTACTTTGATATATGACGTTATTCTGAATGACAAAATTCGAGTAGCCAACACCAGCCTCATCTCGGATAAATATTGCCTGTGCCTCTCCGCCACCAGATTGCGCCATAAAATTATTTTGGATGGTGACATTAGAAGAACCTACCGTTTCCCCTTGTGTCCAGAACTGAATATAATCCGGGTGATCCCCGTCGGCGGGATAAAAATCAAGGAATGTATTTCCGTCAATGTTGGCACCGTCTACAGTAATAAAATTAAACCCGTCTGACCGAATATTATGAAGCGTATTATTGCTAACCGTAAAATCACTACTATGATCAAAATTTGCGCCACGAGTTAAAGACGTGAACTCATTACCGCTTACAATACTACCCGTTGACCTAGTGATACTCAAACCACGCGTATCGCCATCTCGTATTTCATCGGTCCCGCCATCAAAAACATTATTGAAAAAATTAATATCTTCGCTATCTCTTACCCAGGCCACAAATATTCCCGCTTCGCCTGGGTTGTTCACTTTAAAATCAATGTCTGCAAAGCTGATATTTGCTGAATTTCTAACGTCAAGGTCAGCCATTCTCGCAGGGTTGTCAGGGTCCGCCGACGTTATAACAATATCGTCAGTAAAGTGCATATCTTTAATACTAACGCCGATATAGTCGCCAGGAAGTAATTTTATAGTTACGTCGCCGGAAGTATTGTTTGACAAAGCTTGAAGTAATTCTGCAGTGCTGCCAACCTCAATAACAGTAGTCGGTAGCGGCGGCATGTCTGCTCCACCACTCGCAGTGCCACCACCCGTAGCACCGCCTCCGGAATCAGCAACGTCATCATCCACAGGAGGGGTAGGAGTCCCCGCGCCGCCGTTGGAGTTATCACCACCACCCGAAGAACCGCTACCAGAATCAGCAACGTCATCATCCGCGGGAGGAGTTGGATCATTTGCGTCGTCATTTGTACTATCACCACCACCATCAGTACCGTTACCAGTATCAGAGCCAGAACCAGGCTGATAGTCAGGGTCAGGTTGGTAGCCGGACATAGAAAACCCCGACACATCGCTTCCTTGATCCAACTCAAGCATACGATCATAAATTGATAGAGAACTGTCAACAGGCACAGCTTCATTATGTACGGAAAAATTGGCTACCTGTCCATCAAGTGGCTTATCAAACGCATTCCCAAGCTCAACATCCCAATGGGACGGGCCGCCTATATCTATACCTTCAACCGCTTCGGAATAAACGGATTTACCGTCGACAAAGAATTCCAATATTCCTGTTTCTTGGCTGTGTACCACCTGAACGTCATGCCATCCCGCTTGATCAATAACGTCCCGAACACGAATATCTCCCTCAATTCCCCGCAGATTTACGATAAGGTCGTTTTGATCTACCAGAATACCATATTGCGTATGGTTCCATAGTATGCCCTCTTTGCCATCGTTAATACTATTTAGCTCGAAGGTTGCGCTGATCGTAAAATCTGTAAGATTAAACAATGAAGGGTCTTTGCCAATATTCACTGTGCCCGCGCCAAGTTTTTCGGCTGCCGCCAACAGTAATCCGTCTTCAATCTTTTCTGCATTAGAAATTTCAGTGCTCATCACAATTAATTCTCCTGAATACTTAGTAGAAATATCCGAATACTGCGTATAATCTCCCGGCATCAACAATATGCCAACTATAGAAGAAATATATAGTAAATTCATAAACATTTCGTTAATAATTATAAATCAAAGAGCAAATTAAAAGTAACAAATTTCCTAAAATTATATACTTAGTTTAATTACAACAAATAATCACTCTCATCAATGTTTTTTACATGCTTCTTATTGTTCTATATTGATACAATTCATCCTAGACAATAAACTTCTACGTAAAAAATGGCCTAATTAGGGCAAGAATGGGTTTGTTTTAAAGCAATTAGTAGTTAATAATTAATTTATGGCATTTCTTCACAATTTGTACCAAATTGAAGCAATCTTTTGTGCGGCAATGAACCGAAAATTTATGGCCAAGCCGCAGCAGGAATACGGTCCCACAATTGTCAGGATGCCATAATTAGTAGTGAGCAGGCTTTATTCAAAGGAAAATCAGTATATTTGCGTCACTAGATAAAAAGCATGACGGAGACGGTTAGAAACTTTCACGTTCGTAATCGGCAGCACGGATAATGCAAATTGAAGATACTCTCTCGCCTACCGCGTCCCTTGCAACTTCAGGCAATCCAAAGGCGCGATCGAACTCCCAAAAAACGATCTATTTACAGTCCTTGACATTCTTAATGCCCAGAAATTAATGCTTCCCCTGCAGTCGAAGCCGACATAGCGTCAATCCCGATTCTATTGACTCGTCAGAATACTTTGTCAACTCCTCCATAAATCACTCAAAATACTATTCCTTTTTACGGGACCTTCTTCTCTTGACAGGAAATATAAAGATTACTAGGAAAAAGAATGAAAATTAGTCAGGAACGTAATCTGGCATAACTTTAAACAATTCTTCCGAAAACAAAGTTAGTTCCTGATCAGCAATAACTTCCGACATGGTGGTCTCTATTGGCATATAAAGTCGCACCAAAGCGCCGTCCGTCCGCGCAGAAGACATGCCTCCCAACAGAAGATTCAGTTTAGCTTTGTATTCGTTTGCAATAAATTTACCGCGCTGCTGGAACCAATAGTAAACGAGGAGTTTATTTTCACCACGGCTAATAAGAACTCGATTTACGGGGACTTTCCGATCGCCGTTTTGCAGTTCGATTTCCGTTATAGCATCTATTTTCCAGCCCCCTGACGGTATGCAAACACGTGGCGAGTGGGGCGTATTGCTAGCAGATTGCTGCTCGTAGTACCCAATGAACAAGGTAATTGGTGATCTAGATTTTGCTCGATAATGACCGAGAAAATAGTCGCTCATATTCAGGATTGTTTGTTCGATTCCAGGAAGAATATCCTCTTCCGCAATCATGCCGTTAATTTTCAAAGGAAAACTTGTGAACTGGCGACGGTCCGGGATTTCAGGGTCGATATTCCGAACAAACAGTACGGAAACAATCATTAAGGCACATAAAAGCGCGCCGGTTATAAGCGGCGCAATTGGTATCGGTTTTTCAGTTGCAACCTCTTCAGGAACAGAAACCTTTAGTACACCTTGCCCAATTGTGGATTTTTCTTTCCTACTCAACGCCAGATAACAAAATGCCATCATTACGGCGAATGAAAAAAGGAAGAATACCCACCCCTCAAACAAGTGGAAGAAACCGTCCGAGACCGCAGTATCAGTCCAATCTGCTATCGCCCCCGTTAGGAAAATTCGAACACTATTCATCAAAATGGATACAACTGCAGCAATAACCACAAATAACCCTCGCTTCCACAGTGGTATGTCAAATATCATCCCCGCCATAACTCCGAGGCCAATCATCGGGTATAAATACCTTAAGCCTGCACAAGCTTCCACAACCGCTAGCTTTATTGTCCCCATATCAATTATTGTGCCATCTTGGAAAACAGATAAGCCGGCCGCTCGCAACATCACAACGCTCATATCCGTGGACAGCAATTGAAGTCCGTGTGTTAAGTTCGCATTTAGAAAAGCCGGCGGCGGAACCACAAATGGCAACAAAATCAGGGATGGCAAAATAAATCGTCCGTAAGTTACTCCGCCAAAGGTGATAAAGAGTCCGAAAAGTAATAGGAACAGGCTAAGATGTCGGAGGTTTTCAATTCCGGATTTCGAAGCAAGCGCGTAAACAAAAATTGCGACCGCGCAAAAAAGTACACCATACCAATTTCCTCTTGTGTCGAACGAATTCAGAAGTGCCCGCCTTGCCCATAACAAATAGACAGACACCGCCAACATCAACGGGCCATGGCTAAACTCTTCCAAATTCATCCAATCGGCCCACAGAAGTTCGCCATCCGGAATGTACAAAATAAGAACGAGAACAAGTACGACTGGTAACGCCAGTTTCGCCAAACTCAATCGTTGCGCTGTCAGCTCCATAAAGACCTCAATATATATCTAGACATTTTTTGCAGCCCCCTTCAAAAAAGTAAAAAACTATTACTCGCAATTAGTAGTAATATCCAGCCGCTTTCTCATCTGATTTATTTAGAATTACACCGAGTAGATTATGAGCCTGAAGTTGCCTTCGACATTCCTTCACATCCGATGGTTTAGTTTCCCCACTTGCAACGACAAGCAATACACAATCCACTTGTGGTACAAATGCAATTGCATCATCAGTAGACTGCAAAGGAGGAAGATCAAAAATACAAATCCGTTTCTCATATCTATCTCGTAAATCCGTCACCAGCGATTTTACTTTGGGAGACGTAAGAATTTCCGTAGATTTACGGATCGCTGCATGATTTGGCAACACGACAAATCTAGGAATACCTGGATTAACTAAGGCATCAGTGAAAGGAATTTTACCATCAATATAGTCAGATAATGTATTCTCATTCGGCAATCCCAGATAACTTCCTACTCGGGGCCGCCGAAGGTCAAAATCCACTAACAATGCTGTGTAATCAGTTTGCTTTGCGATACTTAATGCCAGATTTATGGAAACTACTGTTTTACCGCACTCTGGTGTTGGTGAAGTAATAGCGAGAGTACGCCATTGGTTCGCTTCCATCTTCGCCAAAACCTGAGTTCTTAATATATCAAAACTTATTGAATTCGGGTCTTCACTATCAAGGGTAATAATACGGTTTTCTTCTAAATGCTTAATATCAAGATTGACGACCCGTGTTTGCCGGTAACTAATCTCACCGTTCTCAGATTTTCCACTAGGTGTTCCGTTAGCATCTTGGGTTTTTGGAGAAGGCAGCACAACATCAGGTTGTTGCTCTTTAGCCTTCGCAATTGCTTCTTTTATACGTTCCACATCAAACCTCTAAAATATTGAAATGCTAAGTTTGTCCAGCGCAATCCAGGCTTTGTAAAATAATACATCCAAAGGTCTGTAGAGAAAATGCACCGCGGTTAACGCGGCACCGACAAATAGAATTGGAGCCAATAAATACAATAGCAACATATACCGGCGCTTACCGATTTCCGACGGTGTTGTGATGTAAGGAATAGAAACGATCGGAGGGTGTTTCATGATTGCCTCGAGTTCAGAAGCGCTTCTTATACGCCTATCCAAAAGCTCAATAAGAAATACAATACCAACGCCTACAGCAAAAGCGAGAAAACTTCCAATACCCATAATTTTTAACCGGTCAGGACGGATAGGCTCCGTTGGGACGACTGGTGGTTCTAATAGAATGAAGCGTTCCGCTTTCTTGTCTTCTTCCAGGTTCTGCGAAAGCTGAGCCTGAGCCTGTTTAGATTCTAAAACATTAAATTTTTCAAGAATATCCCCGTAGGTTCGATTCAACACACTCAAACCCCGTTCGACTTGAGGGATTTCGATAATGATCGCCTCTATCTCTGCAACTTTTTGCTTCGCCTCTTCTATCTGTCGACGTGCATCAGAGATTTTGCTATCTATTGAGCTAATCCGGATCCCCAGCTTTTCAACTAAGGGATTGTATACAGCACCCGCAACCGGTGTATTCTCAGCCACCGCCCTAACGGCTTCTTTATCTTCTTCAATCTTTTGCTGTTCTAAAGCTTCAATACGCTTCTTGAGTGCCTTCATACTAGGGTGAGAATCAGTCAAACGCGTTGAAGCATCCAATAACTCTTTTTTCAAAGTTTCGATATTTTCTTGTAGCTCAGATCGGATAAAAGCGCCGCCGGCACCAGCTCTACCTGTTCTCGCAGTTGTTAATTCAATTTGTAAATAACGTTTTTCTTCTTCTAACGCCCTAATTTCTCGAACATATTCTCGCAGGTCATTCTCTGATCGTTCCAACATTCTCAAACGAAGATCCAAATGCTCCGGCAAAGCGTCCCGATATTTTTGCTTATAAGCAACAATATCGTTCTCAGTTACTACAAGCGCATCCTGCAATTTTTGTGTTTCTGAATTTAAGAATTCCGTAGTTTCCGATGCACGCGCTGTACGAGTTTTAACGTTCTCACTTAAAAAGAGTGTTACCAACTCGTTGGCTACTTTTGCTGCGATTTCTGGATTCTCGTGATCAAATGAGAGTTGAAAAGCAATAGTTGACGTCCCGCCTCTGCCTCCAGAAACCTCAGATGTTATAACATTTATATTTATCCATTCCTGCATCTTTTCTATTAACTTCGAAACTGGTAATTTTTGTCTTTCTTCTCCGAACACATCGAACTTATCAATAATCTGCAAAAGATTTCGACGCGTCATGACACGTTGCTGAATTACCGTAATACGCTGATTCGCATCCGATGTAATTGATGACTGAATAAGATCCGATGGTATTTGTTGGGTCTCAACTAAAATTGTGCCCGTAGATTCATAAACCGGCTTCAACGACAGTATGACACCAATACTAATAAATAATATAAGCAAAAAGGGTAAAAGAAAGAACATGTATCGACGTTTCGCCGCGCCTAAAATCTGGTGAAAATCAATGGATGATGTTTCTTCTTCGTGGTGTAAATAATCTTGGCTCATCACTTATGCTCGAATTCTCTATTTGTTTAAAACTGCAGTCGCATCAATTCCAAATTGGATGGTTCACAGGTATCACTATTCTAAACCGCCCTTCGTACCGTCGATAAGGCTATACCTAAAGAGTTAATTAATAGTTCTATCCCTACAAAAAGGCGAAATGTTTACTGATTTTTAAAGCGCGGTTTTACCGGCAAACAACCTTTCTACTTCTACGATTTACTTCAATAGGCGTTTTTATTTACAAAGCCAACAAATGCTGTCATCGCCAAAATTTGTAGGTCAAAAAAGAAAGACCAATTTTCTACATAATAGGTATCGTAATTAACTCTGAATTCCATTTTCTCAAGGGTGTCCGTTTCTCCCCTAAAACCCTTCACCTGTGCCCAACCGGTAATGCCCGGTTTAACTTTATGTCGCGCAAAATATCCGTCAATAAGCTCTGAATATTCTTCGTTATGATCGACGGCATGTGGACGTGGACCGACAAGGGACATATTGCCAATCATGACATTGAAAAGCTGGGGTAACTCGTCCAGGCTTGTTTTACGAATAAATTTTCCAACTCGTGTTATTCGATCGTCGTCTTTAGTTGCTTGAAGTGTTACGCCCGCTTCAATCTTTGCCGGACGCATCGATCGAAATTTATAAATTTCAAAAATTTTGTTATTATATCCGTACCGTTTCTGCTTGAAAATAATCGGGCCTTTACTGTCCAAGCGAATGGCAATTGCAACGCAAAGCAAGATGGGGGCAAAAGCCAGAACGAGCAGAATTCCGAGTATCCTATCTTCCAACGCCTTCACAACAACTTTAAAACCAGAAAGCGGAGAATCGACGACCTCAATCATCGGTACACCGCCAAAATGATTGGGAGAGGGTTGGTATGGAAATCGAAAACCAACGAGATCAGAAAGTAAATGAACATGTGCAGGAAGTTCACGTAAACGACTCACAATTTCTATCTGTCGCTCGTCTGCATTCCATGGCAATGCCACAATAATGTCGTCGACATGATTACTGCGGACGAAACTAACGAGTGCATCTATATTTCCAAGAAGCAGATGCCCGCCGACAGTTGGACCTACACGGCCAATGCGGTCATCAAAAATACCAACAACCTGATTGATAGTTGGCTTTTCTGTCGCGAGCTCTGCAAGCAGTCGTTCTGTCTGCATGCCGCTGCCAATTATTACAACATTCCGCGTACAAATACCCTTACCGGCCAAATACGTTATTACGAAATAACCGACTATTCGGGAAACCATCACAAAACAAAACGTCGTCAATCCAAAACTGTACATCCAAATTCGAGAAAAATCTTCTGAGACTTTTAACGAAAAGGCGACCGCCAGCAACAGCATGAAAGAAGTCAGACACGCGATGGCCAACTTGGGAATGTTCAAAAAGGGAGCAAGAATTGTAGAAAAGGAGTAAATTCCTGCATACCGGCCCAAAAAGAAAAAAATCAGCCAAATAAAGCAAATCGCAAATAAATATCCATCACGTAGCAAAAGACTGCCGCCAACTACAAATGAATAGGATAAATATCCCGCTAAGATTATCCAGATGGAGTCCAAAAAACTAAAAATTGACGAAAGGACATTAGAAGACAAGGGGTATCCGCCACCAATCTTAGTCTGGTTCGATATAGAAACCTCGTCAGTAAACTTGTTCAACGATTGCTATCCTTGTAAATCTACAATTGCAGAGCACGGCTAAGTTAATACAAAATGCCGATAATCTTTCGTCAATATATTTCTACTAATATTAATATTAGATAAATTCGGACGCACGTTTAAAGGAATAACCCTAACTGATGCCATTAAACAATACAAAAATATTCCTTTGCTTTTGGACGCTTGGCCTTATTGCGGCTTTTATATTCTCATTAACTCCCGTCAAGCACTCCTCAGACATCGGTTTTCTAGTATATGATAAATTTCTGCATTTATCATGTTATTTTGTTATGTCGACCGTCGCCTGTCTATCTGGAAAAACATGGACTATGCGATATTTTCTGTGTTTCGTGACGCTGCTTGTCAGTATCAGTATAGAATTTTTGCAGCCTCTAACAGGCCGCAGCTTTGAGGTGTTTGATATGGTTGCAAATCTTCTTGGAATCATAATTGGTATTTTAGTGATGAGACTATTTATGTGGCGTTTTCCAGCATTCATTTCCCGATAAACATCCGCCCTACCTTAAACCCCGATCCCATAATTGGACATGTACACCGAACTTATCTTCGCGTACCGATAAGCTAGCTGTTTCAAGCTGCCAGGAAAGAGTAAGCGGGTTTTCAACTTTATGTGGCTTTCCGTATTTTTCCTCAAACCGCTCAATTATCGTCAGTTCCGCGACTTTCTTGTCTGGAAAAGTTGCATCAATTTTCCAAATTCTATGCCCTGCATCCGGAGCCGTAAAATTGACGCGATAAGTCACTCTTTGTGAAACCTTGCCGCGGGCAACACAGACATATCGAGAGATTGCACCTGTCTTCGGATCTCCATACCTGCCTCCGACAGCACAAGATGTAGTTCCTGATTTTTCGTCGACAACGGCTTCATTTCCAAGCTTGTATCCCGTGTTGTCGAATAGCGCCTGATGCAATACTCCGCTCGTTTCTGTCTGCGGAGACGGGCCGGCGCAACTCAAAAGTAGGAGAGACAATCCAAAGAAGAAAATGCTGTTGAAAACATCTTTGGGGTAACAAAAACTTCTAAACGCCTTCATTCTCATATTCAACAATCCCTCTAAGTTACCTGATGCCACAGGAGAAAGGCCCGATTACAAACAAGTATTCCTATTAAATTACCACTCCACCCGTCGGTCGGTATTGTTCTTTTCGAACTTCTTGAACTATTCCTATTGGATCCTCCATTCGCCTAATCTGATCAAAGAGCACTGACGATTGTTCGTAAGTTCGGCCTAAAAGCTTTATCCATTGTTTCAGTCGACCCATTTGTCGGTTGTCATTCTCCATTGATTTTGTCAGATTATAATAATCTACAACGAAATTTAAGATTATTGGCCACGCAAACAAGCCAACTTGAGAATATTGCTCGCCCTTGGAATTTATCTCAAGTCCTAGGCTGGGCCGTGCAATTACACCTCGCCCAACCATCACATGTTCACATCCACTTACTGCCAAGCATTGTAAAAAATCTTCTTTCGTCCATATTTCTCCGTTAGCTACGACAGGAATACTTAAATTCTCCGTCATCGGTCGCAAATATTCCCAATAAGCAGGTGCCCGATATCCTTCAAGTTTTGTCCGCGCGTGAACAGTCAATTTCGACGCGCCCGCACTTTCGATTGCCATAGCATTTTCAAGTGCCAAGGATTTCTCCGAAAACCCAAGTCGCATCTTGGCACTGACCGGAATGTCTTTTGGTACCGCACGGCGAACCGCCGAAACGATTTCATATAATCGCTCAGGCCATTGTAAGAGAGTAGCCCCGGCATCATGGCGATTGACGGTTTTCGCCGGACAGCCAAAGTTTATATCGATTCCGGGGGCACCCAATTCCGCTACAAAAGCAGCATTTTCAGCCATTACAACGGGCTCTCCACCCATTATCTGGACATGAACGGGAACGCCTGAAGATGTCCTTCCACCTGTCAAGAGTTCTGGGCAATAACGATAGAAAACTGCTGCGGGAAATAAATTTTGGCTTACGCGAACAAATTCTGACACACACAGATCAAAGCCGCCGATCCCCGTCAGAAGTTCCCGCATATATACGTCAACCACGCCTTCCATTGGAGCAAGTGTTACTGTCGCCACTCTTGTTTTTCCTTTAACAGCGCAAATCTATTGTTCTGACATATTTCGATGTTAGAATAGCGCTTATACAAAAAAGATCAAAAAAGAAGGAACTGTCATAGGGGCAGTTCGCAGTTAAAGGAAGACTTATATGAGTGAATTTCTGTCTGCGACAGGCAATAATCACGGAAATGCTACAAATCTCCAAGAGTTTACAGACGCGACAGAAGCTGTCGCCCACATTAAAAACATCTACGACGAAAATATTGAAAAAGTAAAATCTCGTTTTGCGGCCTTTGAAGCTGGAGATAAGACAACACCAGCCTCACCTGCTTTTTATCCATATCTAGGACTAACGATTGAAGCAAGCGACATCAATCTTAGCGGGAAACGCGCATATGGAAACATAGATGCCGCCGGCACATTCGGGACGACGTTGACGCAACCTGCTTTGTTCGAAAGTTATTACAAAGAGCAGATAGATTTAATACTTCATAATCACAAAAGACCCGTTTACGTTGGTGTCGGAGCGCGGCCTATGCCGCTGCCGTTTGTGATTGAAGCCGCGTCTTCCGGTGTCTCAGCTGATGATATGCAAGCGCTGCAATCTATATTCTCCATGCCGGAGCTGGCAAATATCAACGATACCATCGCGAATGGGACGTATGTGCCCATTGAAAACAAACCCAGACCACTCTCTCTCTTTACAGCGGAAAGAGTCGATTATTCTTTACTCAGGCTTTCACATTATACAGGGACCGCGCCGGATCATTTTCAGCGATTTGTTCTGTTTACCAACTATCAACGATATGTGGATGAGTTTATCGAATACGGTAAGAGCCAGATTGCAACCGGTGATGAGTATCGGGCCTTTGTTGAGCCGGGAAACGTGATAACACACAATACAGCCTTGACGGATAACCCGCCGGTTGGTCAGGCGCCAAATCATTTACCCCAAATGCCTGCCTACCATCTTGTGAGAGACAAACATATGGGCATTACCCTGGTGAATATTGGAGTTGGGCCTTCCAACGCTAAAACGATCACGGATCATATAGCCGTTCTACGCCCCCATTGCTGGTTGATGATTGGTCATTGCGGAGGACTGAGACGAACACAGCGGCTCGGTGATTTTGTGCTCGCTCATGCGTATGTTCGCGAAGATCATGTCTTGGATGAGGACATTCATCCGTCCGTTCCCCTTCCCGCTATTGCCGAAATACAGGTAGCGCTTACCGATGCTGTTGCGCGCGCGGCGGATCCTGCGACCGAAGGAGCTGGTTTGAAGGAACATTTTCGAACCGGCACCGTTTACACAACTGATGACAGAGATTGGGAACTCCGCCACAAAGAGCTTGCGATTCGATTTAATCAATCCCGGGCAATTGCTGTTGACATGGAATCCGCGACAATTGCCGCGAATGGGTTCCGTTTTCGAGTTCCTTATGGCACCTTGCTTTGTGTCTCTGATAAACCCATTCATGGAGAAATTAAACTTCCCGGAATGGCTAACAAATTTTATGAAAATAGAACAGCTAAGCATCTTCAGATTGGCATCGATACGTTACGACACCTTCGAATTGGTGGCGTTGAAAGCTTGCATTCAAGAAAATTGAGAAGCTTCGATGAGCCTGCCTTTAGATGACAGTTAGTTGGCTTTAAGGTGGGGCAAGATCAAGTCGACCAGATGATCACACAAGGCTGGTGAAAGATCATGTCCCATTCCCTCAACCAATTCTAGACGCGCATTAGGAATTAGCCGCGCCGTTTCTTTTCCTGCTTCAGATAAAACCAACAGATCCTCAGTGCCATGGATAACCAGCGTCGGAATTGTCAAACCAGATAGGGAAGCGGCCCGCGATGGCGATCCCAACACAGCAGCATATTGGCGAACATACCCGGCAGGATAATAACATCTTTCCACACATCTGCGAATATGAGCGGTCAATTCCTCCCGGTTCCATCGATAGCCGGGGCTTCCAATCACGTCATTGACGTTAAGACCAAAAGCGACAACATCTGAAAGGTCCTCACTGGCCGGTGCGGACATAAGTACTGTCGTTGCCGCAGCTGTCGGTGGTGGTAATGCGGAGGAGCCACTACTGGACATAATCGATGTCAGCGATTTAAGGCGTTCCGGATAATGAATTGCAGCTAATTGAGCTATCATGCCGCCCATGGACATTCCAATTAAGTGAACAGAATCGATCGTTAAAGCATCCAGTATACCAACGATGTCCTTCATCATATCCGTTAGGTTATAGGGAAGGTCCAAGACGTTACCCGATCTGATTGTTTCGCCTAAGGCGACTAAATCAGGAACCGGCTTTTTATCAAGCTTTTGAGAAAGGCCGATATCTCTATTATCAAAACGAAGAACGAAAAATCCGGTTGTCGCTAGTCGTTCACAAAAATTAACTGGCCAGTCGATGAGCTGAAATCCAAGGCCCGCAATAAGAACAATGGCGGGATCCGATGGAAGGCCAAAAGTTTCGTATTCCAAAACTAACCCATTGCTCTTTACCTTCGCCATGATTTCATTCCATTCTTTACCAACAATTGGACGCTATTGACTACGGTGTTCTGCACACAAAAAAGCGGACCGTTTGGTCCGCAAATTTGCAATTCATATGAATTTGGTGGCTAAACTAACCCGCGGATTTAATCCATTCTTCGATCTGGCCTTTGGGTGAGGCACCAACTTTCGTTCCAGCAATTTCGCCATCTTTAAACAGCATCAATGTCGGGATACCGCGCACACCATATTTAGTCGGTGTGTTTGGGTTTTGATCGATATTTATTTTTGCAACTGTAAGCGCACCTTCCATTTCATTGGAAATCTCGTCCAGAGATGGGGCTATTGTCTTACAAGGTCCGCACCATTCAGCCCAGAAATCAACAAGGACTAGGCCAGAGCTATTCAAGACATCTTCATCAAAAGAGTTGTCGGTGACTGTCGTAGTGGTCATAATTTCCTCATTTCCGGTAATAATTGCTTCGTATTGATCTGCGCCCCGGCAGAACATCATTTTATCGCTTATAATTACGTATTGTGCCTGGGCTCGTCAAGAGACAGTGATCACATATCTGTATCGGAAAGTATCATTAAATGCGGCCCATCCGTCCATAAAAGCGCTGATTTTATAGGTTTTCCGGGGTACATCTGTAACAATGCTTGCCGATAAAGACTCATTTGACGTAAATACTTTTTTGGAACATCATCGATAGATCGTGGCGAGGGTCGGTTTGTTTTGTAATCAACGATCAGTATCTCTTTTTCAGTGACCAATAAGCGATCGATTTGTCCTGACATGACTTGATCACCAAAAACGCCTGTAATTGGTACTTCCGCCATGCTCCCCTCGCCGAAAATCTGTCCAAAATCCGGGTCATTGATCACTGCAAAAGTTTCATGCAATATCTCGTCCTGAGAAGACGTATTCAAGCCATGAACAGGACGCGCGAGCCAGTTTCGCGCTATCTGTTCCCGTAATTTTGGGGTAACAGCTGGAAGACTTTCCAATAGTCGGTGGATTATAAGTCCGCGATGGAATCGCCGTCCGCCATCAGCTCCGAGAGGCGATCTGATTGCCGGTTCTTCTTCTTCTCTGGACGGAGTTAACGGATGCGGCAATGCTGGTTCGTCCGGCGCCGGTTGCGTCACCCATGGCGGAGTCACATAAGAAACATCCGCATTTGCTTCTTGTGAAACTGCAATAGGTGCAGGTGTCCCAGAGTTGCGTTGACGCGCAATCTCCCCCCAAGGCAACAAAACTTCCGCCACTCCTTCTCCGAATGCTGGGTCGATCATCTCATACCAGCAGTCCGGCGACCTTCGTTTTTTTCCTTCCCAACCGCAAATATATAATCGATCCTCTGCCCGGGTCAAAGCCACATATAACAACCGTTTCTTTTCATCTTTCTGCCGTTCTTTCGCAACTGCCCTGGCCTTGGCAGACAGTGGGTCATCATTTTCTGTTTTTGCCGGCCACAGCGGGAGTGAATTATCATCATCCGTCCAAAGGATCGGCGTACTGGTGCCGGAAGACTGGCAAGTATCTGGTAAAAATACTATTGGTGATTGCAGTCCTTTGGAGCCGTGAACAGTTAAAATTCGGACTTCGTCTCGTCCCTGTTCCATATCGCGTTTAACATCTGCCGCACCGGCTTCTACCCAGTGAAGAAAGGCTTGCAACGAAGTCGCTTCCGTTCTTTGGTAATTGAGCGCTAGAGACAAAAACTCTTCAATAGGATCCGCGGCTTCGTCTCCTAGCCGGGCCAGTAGTTTTCGTCGCCCGCCACTTTTCCCAAGAATATCAGCAAAAAATTCGTAAACAGGCACATAATCTGCTCGGGCCAGGAGTTCCTTTAAAAATGCGCACGCATCATCAAATACTTTCAGGCCCGGCTTATTATCTCGAAGGGCGCGCCAAAGACTTCCTTGTCGACCATAAGCTAACTCGAATAGTTGATTATCATCGCAACCAGCAAACGGGCTTTTCAGAATTATCGCGAGATTGAGATCATCCTCAGGCAGCAAAACAAATTTTGCCAAAGCCACTAAATCCATGACCGCTAATTGCTCCGTCAGTACCATTCGGTCTGTTCCCGCGACTGGCACATCCTGTTGCTTTAACGCGCGCACAATATGACTGAAAAACGCATTTCTTTTTTGCACCAGGATCATAATATCTTTTGGCGCAATTGGGCGACCTTGAGCAGCCAAGATCTCTTTCGTATCTAACCAATGGCGGATTTGTTGAGCGATATTTTTTGCAAGTTGCGCCTCTGGCTTTGTATCAAGGCCTTGCACAATTGGCATATCCCAAGGATCGGTAATTTCTTGATCCGGATGTTTGACCGTCGGCCAAATTTCGACCAACCCCGCCTCTCCCGCTCGCTTTACAAGATGTTTGATCTCATCACCAGATGAAGTCAAACCGCCCCTTGTTTGGGCATCCCTAAATACAGCGTCAACCAGATTCAAAACTGCGTCTGTCGATCGAAATGACAAATCAAGGGGAACATTCATCCAGGATTTATCAGATTCTCGTGCTTTTTGTTCAAATGTATTGCGCATGATGTCAAACACGGCAGGATCTGCGCCTTGAAAAGAATAGATAGATTGTTTCTCGTCCCCAACTACGAATACGGTTCTATCTACTTCCACGGCACTCAGCCCATGGAAAAATTCCTCCGCCAATGCGCCAATCACTTGCCATTGGTCTGGACTGGTATCTTGCGCTTCGTCAACAAGAATATGCTCAATACCACCATCGAGCTTAAACATCACCCAAGGGGCCACATTTTCGCCGGTAAGCAAGTCTCGCGTTTTGAGGATCAAATCATCATAGTCGAGTTTACCGCGCCGATATTTCTCTGCTTCATAAAGATCCATCAAAGCCAGCCCGAGGCGCATGAGGGCGGCCGAATTTTTTAAGACCCTTACCTTCTTTTGATTGTCCATAACAGTTTGCAGACGTTCTGCCTCACACGTCATGATCTCAATAATATTCGGCTGACGCTCAATGGATTTTTTGGTTGCCAGGTTTTTGGCAGCCTTGATGCCACCGTCTTTAGTGAGGTAAACTGACCGGTAAATAGAATAAAGACGTATTCTTTCTGTCGGTTGGGCCAGCCAGTCCGACATAATTTCTGCGCGTTTTACTTCGGCATCGGTCCCAGCAAGTAACGTCTCGCATGCATGTCGCAAACCAACTCCATCAAAGACATCTTCCTCGGTCGCATTGAGGATCAAATTTTCTTCTGTTTCTGATAATGCAACACCGATGCGTTTCGACATCATTTCTATGATCCCATTTGCATCTTCAAAGGCCGATAACAAATGCTTTAATCGGCTACGCTTTCCGCTCAAATTCCGGGTAAGATCTGAAAAAGTGCTTTCATTGATCTTTTCGCTCACTAATTGCAACGCATTTGAAAGATCATCGAACTCGGGGTCTTTGCTTTGTAATAGTAACCTGTCGCGAGCCGATTGCATAATCTCACCGGCTGTACGTTCATCCATCACTTCAAAATTTGGAGAAAGGTTCGCCTCCAACGGAAACCGCCCTAGAATGGATTCGCAAAAAGAATGAATTGTCTGGATTTTCAGTCCCCCCGGCGCGTCAAGGACACGCGCAAACAATCGTCGGGCTCTCAGCTTTTCATCCACAGATGCGGGATACCCTATTAAATCTGCGAGATTAATTTCCAATTCCTGATCAGAAATTACAGACCAATTGCCAAGAGTACTGTTCAGGCGATTGGCCATTTCAGCAGCCGCCGCTTTCGTAAACGTTATGCAGAGGATTTTTTCCGGTCGCGTTCCGTTTAACATCAACCTCAGGCAACGCTCAACCAGAACTCTCGTTTTCCCCGATCCAGCTGACGCAGAGACCCAAACTGATCGTTGCGGATCAGCGGCTCGTTTCTGACGAGAAATTCCTTCGTCGATCATTGTGGTAAGCGTCATTCCGAAGCCTCCCCACTCGACCATTCCTTTATTCTCGCAAGATGTTCGTAGTCATTAAAGCGTCCATACAAGTCAGGTCTTGGGCGGCATAAATAGGGTGTTGCCTGCTTATCAAAAAGAATTATTAGTCGTTGCAAGCCATCAAAGGCGGATAAGGCCAATTCCTCGACAGACACGTCTTTACTTGCCGATCTCAAGCCGCCGGCAGGCTCTCCGCCAGTGACTTTGACAAACGCAAGCTCCGCAACCGGAGATGCTTCTATCGTCGAAAATCCGTGACGGGCAATCATCGCTGCTTCCAATGCCAATTGTGGCGCGACACCGGTTTCAACTTCCTTTACCGAGGGTACAGATCCCGTCTTATAATCCAACACTGATATCGAACCGTCCCTATGTTGATCAATTCGGTCCGCTGTGCCACTTAGAAAAAAGTCTGCATGGGGTGCCGGTATTTTGATTTCACCCCTGACCTCTACTTTCAATGTTCGGTAACTCACGCGACGCGTCCGTTCAAACTCGACGAACCAATGCGCTATTCTCTCAAACCGTGGCCACCAAAAAGCCCAAACTGCCGGATAGGATAGGATATCTCCAAATGCTTCTCGGCCGATTTCAAGTAACTTCGCTTCTGCATCCAAAGGCATTTCTTCAGGATAAAGCCGAACAAATTTTTCGAGGGCAGCGTGAATAAAATTTCCTCTGTCCGCTGCGCCTGGATCTTCTGCGAGATCCGCCAACGGCCGAACTTTTAAGATGCTGTCAGCAAAGATCGAGTAGGGATCCTTTATCCATTTCTCAATTCTGGTAACAGATAGACGGCGCGGTCGCGCGGCAACAGGCGGGGTTGGTCTTGGCGCGGGACAAGGCGAATATGTATCTGGTTGATCTAGCAGACGCTGCCACGCCAATACCGGAGTGTCCTCAGCACCGCTCAGTTTAATATCGAACTTCTTCAGTAAGGTTTCAAGTCGCAAAAGCCATCGTGAGGGCACCGTTGGTGTTCCGTCGATTTTTTCTGCTCTCGTCAAAACAATTTCTTTCCCGCAAAACGCCTGCTGAAAATCATGAGCGGAAAGCCCAATACGCTGTTCTGGTAAAGGAAGTTTAAAATCTTTGCGCATAGGCCTACTCATCCAGGGATCGTTACCTGTATCAGGCGGCCAAACGCCCTCATTCAGCCCCCCTAAAACCATAAGGTCTGCGCGCTGTAATCGCCCCTCCAATGGACCCCAGATCTGCAATCTGGGGTGCTGTCCGAAATTTCTCCGGACCATCCGACCAGTCATCAAATTATCAAGCAACTCTGGCCAGACGGATGGGGAAACTTCTCCCATCACAGGCGCTGCCCGTAATAATTCAGAAACAAAATTGGCGGCAGCATCTCCATAACTGCCATCCCAAAGCGAAGAATTTTCTGTCGCAGCAGGTGTCGAAAGTTTTTCAGCAAATCGAA